>CAYRLN010000035.1:2548-9226 GCA_964425065.1 uncultured Lachnospiraceae bacterium
CCAAGCCTTGGTATCGCAGGTGCATCATATTTTAACTGGGCCGCTTTCTCCTCCAGTGACATTTTCGCCACCAATTCCTTTGCCCTTTTTTCGGCCAATTCTCTGTTTCTCACTTTCTCTTCCCTCCGTCTGTCTCCAGCACTTTCTTATTCATAAAATCTTATGTACTTCACCAAATCAAAATCTGCGTACCCGCCGCTTTCTTTTCCCGCATAACAGTAAAGTCCCCAGCGGTATCCCATAAAGTGATCCAAAGTATAAAGCATATGCAGGCTTTTTCCCAATTGCTTCCATTCTCTTCCATCTTCCGAATAGAAGAAATATGCCTTATCGATACTACGCTCAAAGTCAAAGTGGATTTTCAGGTAAATCTCGCTCTTCCCATAAAGAACTTCCTCTTCCACCTTCTCCGTGTAATCGCCTCCGTTGGTGCACATGACAACCATACAGTCATTACCTGCCCCTTTTCGGATACCGATTAACCCAAAGTTGCCCTGCATTGCTGTCAGTCCTGCACTGTCGCCTTCCCTTAGCCCGGTGGTCTCCAGTTTCGTAACAATTTCACAAGAAGGACCTTCCGTCCGCTGTGTCAGGGTATTTCTCGCCTGAATTACACCCTTCTCCACTACTTTTCCGGTTTTTAACCTCAGATATCCGGGACGTTCCGTCACTGACCACAGGCTATTGTCCGGATTATGATTCCACTGCCATTGTAGGGGCAGTTTATTTTCTTGGTAATCAAAATCATCGCTGATAACCAAAGGAGCCGCTTCCATCTCGGGTAAATTTACCACAAAATTCTCCGGTGTCTTGCCATCTGTCCCCGGTATGGGCCAACCGTCCTCCCAGGTTACCGGAAGCACGTAAGGGATACGTCCCACCGCATGATGGTCCTGGAATAACATGGCATACCATTCCCCGGACGCCGTATCAAAAATGCAGCCCTGGGCAATTCCCTGATTCAGATACCCCATATCATCATCAAAAATGATTTTTCTCTCATAAGGCCCCATCAGATTGTCTGCCCGGTAGCATACCTCTCTCCTGCGCCGGTTTTCCTCCGTGGGCCATTCGATATAAATCAGATAATATTTTCCGTTTATTTTATAGGCATGACCGCCCTCGCAGCGCAGCCCGATACCTTCTTTCGGTGTGGTAAGAAGCAGTTTATGCTCCGCACCCTCTTTTATTCCGGATAAATCCCTTTCAAACTCTACAATATGTACATCGCCGCATCCATAGATTACATAAGGAGTGCCGTCCTCTTCAAAATGAAGAGCGGGATCATGAAGAAAGCCCTCCACTTTTGCGATTCTCTCCCATTTTCCGTTCTCGATATCATCTGTTTTGTAGATATAAAAATGGTGCGTGTCATTACAGTTAAAAGCCACGTAAAAGAAACCGTCATGCTCCTTTAAACTGGCTGCCCAGCTACCGTTACCGTACACACCTTTGCCATCCTCTAAATTGTGTCCGGGACAATCTTCGAAAGTATCAAACACGTAATTGACAAGTTCCCAGTGGGCCAAATCGGTAGATTTCATAATGGGACAACCCGGCATGGAGTGCATGCTCGTGCTGACCATATAAAAAACCTCTCCCACTCTAATGACATCTACATCCGGCACGTCTGCCCAGATAATCGGATTGTGTACTGTAGTCTGACTCATCAACAAACACCTCTTTTTTATCACATTTATTCCATACTCAAAATAGAATCGTCCAGCATTGCCCCCAGATAAGCCGCTTTGGGCTGCATATCCTTATCGTAAAGCAGACAGTATGCCCCCTGTCTCCAGGAGAGGCTGTCATTTAAGCCCCACAGGGTAACGCTGGTAATGTTATAGCCCTCCTCCTGCAGTTTTTTCAAACCGCTGAAAAGAACCTTATATTTCCGGCCCTGGGTCATAAATGCCGATTCCGTATTGCCTGATACTCCCATATCCAGTTCTGTAATCTGCACTTCATAGCCGGCTTCGCAAAACCACTTCACCGCCAACAGATACTTTCCTTCAATTCTGTCGGAAGTGCTCAGATGAGACTGCATCCCGATACCGTCAATCAGCCCTTCTTCCTTTGCCTTTGCCAGATGGCCCAAAATCAAATCCGTCTTATCCATACAACCATAATCGTTGTAAAAAAGTTTCATATCCTCCGGAGCATACTGCCTTGCATATAAAAAAGCATAGTAATAATAGTCCGGCCCTACGGTTTCATACCACAGATTATCTTCTTTGCGGATACCATTTTCATCTCCGGTTGCCCATTCAAAGGCTTCATTCACCACATCCACTGCATAAATCAGTCCGGGGTAATTTTCGTCAAAGTAATTTAATACATCCGCAATGTAATTTTCCATTCGCAGGAGCATTACCTCTCTGCTGACAAGGGCCCCATTATAGGTATAATCTTCGGTAAAAAACCACCTTGGCGTCTGACTGTGCCACACAAGAGTATGCAAACGGATTTGCATATTATTTTCCACCGCAAATTTTACCGCCGCACTGCAGTTGTTAAAAGATACTGCCGCATGGGTGTATGTACTGCCGTCTGCCAGTCCGTTTTTGCTTGCTGTCTGGTTCAAAAGTGCATCCGGCTTCATCTCATTTTCACAGGTAATACTGTTGTAATCGTTTAAAATATAGTCTTTAAATTTTTTGTTGGACACTACAATGCTTGGCATTGCAACACCGACCAGGAAATTGTCTTCATATACCGTGTAGAGTCCGTCCGGCTCATGGAAACTGTAACCTACAGCCAAAAGAGTGAACTTTTTGTTCTCCTCTCCCTCTGCCATACGGATTTCCAACACGTGTTCTTCACTCTTGCTTTCATCCAGGACAAGAACCACATTCGAATTATTCCAGCCGCCGGAAGAATAACCGTTTAATCTTGTCACTTCTTTCCCGTCCACATATACCACTGCCGTACCATATTCGTCTGACCACGAGGTCTTATAGTTTAACAGGATATTCTTGCAGGTCAGTTCAATACGCAGACTTTCATTTCCGCTTTCACCCGTATGCATCCAGTTGTCCGGGAAGGAATTTTTTCCCGTCCGGAAACTTTGCACCTGGGTATCCCTGCCGCTAAAACTTCCCTCTGTTATTGTAAGCCCTTTTTCGTTTGCGGAAGTAAGCATATGCATATCCACAAAATCCGTGTTTTTCACACTTCCTGTAGGAAGATCATCAATTTTGAATCTTACCTCCTGCTCTTCCACCTGTGCAATCAACTCGCCCAGGCAGTCAGCCATAATCTCATGGCCGTAGGAAGTGGGATGATAGGCATCCGCAAAGAACTGCTCATCGTTAATCTCACCATCCGCATAAGGCTCTGCGATGGCATCCTTGATGCTGACCATGGGAAGACCGTACAGTTCGCCCATTTGGATGTAACTATCCTGCATATTCCATTTGGATTGAAATACGGCAAAAAGAAGAACTACCGCAGGGTCCTTATCCGACTCCATAATTTTGCGGATCAGACTCTCATAGGCTCTGCCGCCCGTGGCCTCCTGCCAGTCGTTAACCGCAAACTCGATTACCACCAAATCCGGTTCCTCACCATCAATGATGACATCCCTTTCGTAGCGTATGATACCCAGTGAGGAGGGCGTTCCCGCCAATCCGGCATTTACATAGCGGATATCTGCCTTGGGATAAGCCTCTTTCAAGTCTTGTATAAACCGGTCAGCATAGCACTCGCTGTAATTTGCAGCACCTGCACCCTCTGTCACCGAACCGCCAATGAGTGCAACGGTAACGCTCTGACCTTTTTTCATCTTATCCAGAACCTTTTCCAATCTTCCGTTGGTTCCTGTGGAAAGAATGGAAGTTTCCAACATTTTCTGATACCAGTCAACCTCTGCCTCTTCCGCTTCCGGTTCCACCGGGCTCTCAGACACCTCTGTATTTGCCAAATCTTCTTTATTTACTTCCTGCTGCGTATCTTCCCCGCTTTGAACCAAGCTCTCAACCTCGGTGTATTCCTTTTCCTCTTCCGGAATCTGCTGACCGCAAGCGGTCAACAGACATGCCATACACAGCAGCAATGCAATGATTCTATTTTTCGAATTTCCATGCCTCCACATTGAAGCCTTCTCCTTCAAAAATGAAATATAAATCGTGTACGCCTGTGGCTGTTCCCGTTACCTCTGCCACAAAATCCATTGTTCCGATTTTGTCATAACTATCTATGGTAACTACCGCAAGCAGTTCACCGTCTGCTCCGTCGAGCCTTACTTGGACCCTTCCTTCCAAACCGGTATCGTTACCCGCTACCACAATCACGGACTTTGGACTTTCCTCTCCGAAATCCACTCCCTGGACTTTTATAAAGTCACCGGTATGAATATCGCCCAGCATCATATTGCCACAGCCTGTAATGGTGCTGTTATAATCGCAGGGAACACAACTGATTCCTCCCTGCACCGCCATATTGGCCGCGCGGTTCAGTTCATAGGGGTCCACAAACTTAAGCTGTTCTCTGCCCTTTAAAGACATCTTAATCTTTCCGATTGTGCCGTCTTCCTGCATGGTGAACTGTTCCACATGCGTTGACCGGTAGCCTTGTTCTATTCCCATATTGTCTTCCAATACTCGGGTGTGATATGTGATATACCAGTTGCCTTTAAATTCGAAGACACAGTGATGATTATTTCCGTAAAGTCCAAAGGTTCTTCCGGGATTTTCCAAAATCGTTTCTTTATATGTGAAAGGTCCCATGGGACTGTCACTTTCCATGCATACAATCTCTGCGCTGTTAAAACCGTACTTTTCTTTGCCTGCTGCATCCACCTGCCAGTTGGAGCAATAGGTATAATAGTATTTGTCATTGTATTTATGAATGCCGGAATCCTCGAACAGATAAGGCGCCTCCACCTGCACAGGCTCGCCCACAATACTGATCATGTCTGCGCCCAGCTCCACCACTCTGGCTGTGCCCGGGTCTGTATAATTGCCGTCCGGAATACCACCGCCGAAATAAAGATATGCTCTTCCGTCGTCATCCACCAAAACCGCCGGGTCAAACAACCAGGTCACATCGCTGCAGTTGGGTGTACTTCTTGAAATTAACGCTTTTCCCAAAGGATCTGTGAAAGGTCCCGTAGGACTGTCCGCCGTAAGCACACCGATACCGCCACCGGAGTTGGCAAAATACAGGAAAAATTTCACTTCGCCGTCAATTTCCTTCCACGTCGCTGCCGGCGCCCAAGAGTTACCGGCCCATTTAGCCGCACCCAAACTGCCTGCCACTTTAATGGCACCATGGTCGGTAAAGTTAACCATATCATCCGTTGAAATTACGTGAATGGACTTAATCTGACCATAGGTATTCTCCACAATATTTCCCTGGCTGTCGTACTCAAACGTATCCGCCGTCATGTAGAAGTACACCCGGTCCTCATAAACCATGGCATAAGGATCTGCCCCAAAACTCTGGGTCATCAGGGGATTGCTATGGTCGAGTCCCTTGTAACTCTCTGTCAATTCCAAAATCATAACATCCTCGTTCTCCATCTCTATGTCAGATGTCTCTACGCTTCCTATTACTTCCCCGTCTGTTCCGTTTTCTTCCCCGTCTGTTCCGTTTTCTTCCCCGCCACAGGCGCAAAGTGCCAACAGACCTATCATGCAAACACCACACAGGAAGCGTTTTCTCTTACATGCATTCATATGTAAATCCTCTAAAACATGCCCGCTCTTCGCCGGTTTCCTCTTTTGCACCTTCGTCCACTGCATACATACCGACTGTGCAACCTACAAAACCGCCTGCCACTTCCGTAGAAAGGGCACGGATATCAATATCCTTTGCAACAATAATTTCTTCTTCACCCTTTTCAATACCAAGAGTCGCCTGTAAACCATCTACCATCATGAACAGCACTACATCTACATCTGTCATTTTTGTCATACCAAGGCTGCTGTCCTGACCCTTCTGGCACATAATAGCTTCTGCCTTGCCTTCCGACACCTCAAGACGAAGTTGATATTCATTGCTCTGAAGTAATACAATACCCGCTTTTTTATCTCCCTTTATACCTTCCATAGAAAGCCATGAACCAATCATAAAATGATGGTGTTGCTGTCTGATTCCCACGAAGGAAGGACTTGCCTCATCTGTCATACGTGCCTTTCCGAAGGTTAATTTTAAGCCTTCTTTCGCCACCAGTTCATACATATTCTCGGAAGGATTGCGGAGCATCAAAAACTCATGTCCAAGCTGCTTCATTTTTGCGAAATCATACTGTCTGTTGCTGCCCGGCACCGCGGTTTTACTGTTTGTCCTGCTTGTATAGGACTTTCTGTCCTTCTCGGGATACCATGGTTCCAAATCAATCTCCACTTTATCCGTCAACATTCCCACACCGGGATTTACCACCGGCCAGTCGTTTTCCCATGTCACTTTGGCAAGGAAGGTTTCTCTTCCCATGGTCGTATATCCTTCCAAAGGACGCACTGCCAGCATAACCATATACCATTCGCCCTTCGGCGTTTCAATCATATCTGCATGACCCACATATTTAATCGGGTACGCCCAGCCCAAATGTCTGTGGGTAAGAATAGGATTGCACTTATTATTTTCATAGGGGCCCCAAAGGTCCCTGCTGCGGCAAACTGTTACCGCATGGTCCGGTCCCGTGCCACCCTCTGCATGCATAATGTAATAATAACC
>CAYRLN010000036.1:0-1529 GCA_964425065.1 uncultured Lachnospiraceae bacterium
GGTAATATCCTGAGCAAAACATACATAAGGGCTGCTACGTCTGCTGATTTCACCATATGTAACAACTTCACCGGGGAGACTAAAATCAGTTTTAACTGTGATAGCGGTTTTCTCACCGTCATCTGTTCCGTCCACGGTTCCCCAAAGGGCTGCACCCCACATACTCAAGTCATCTCTGTTAAAGTAACCGTTAAGAACAATTGCTTCAAAAGCATTTTCATCAATATTGAATGTAATACTATTGAGCTTGATTGCCACATCTGCTTCTATTGCTGTAATTTTAATGTATTTAATTTCAGGATTGCATCTGGTGTCAATGGAACTGTCGTCTGTTCCCATAATGGGATTTTTATCCTTGTTTAACAGTTCAATTTCAACGCCGGGAAGAGTCGAACTTGTCAGTGAAACAGTTGCTGCTTCCTCGATATCAAAGTCGATAGATACCAGGTGGTTTACATCTACTGAATCGGGAACCTCCAGGATGATGCTGTCTCCTTCCTCCGGGAATTCGATAGTCATAGGATCTTCCACTGTTGCACCTTCTGTTACAACAACGCCTTCACTTGCCTCAATTTCAAAGTAAGCAGGTGTATAAACATTATCTTCCGGTGCAGGAAGAGGCTCTTCACCAAGCATTTTGAATGTTACGCTCTCAATTGTGATTGTGGCACCTTCTGTATATTCAGTACCTCCGCACTGAACCAGGAACTGGTTAATCTTGCTGGTAATGCCGGGAGATAACGTGTAAGCCGTATTATCTACATTGTACCAGAAATTCTTTACCTTTGTTCCGTCTGAAGCCAAATGGAAGTTCACAGGTCCTGTCTGGGAAGATACGTTAAAGGTTACGCTCATACAATCTTCCATGTTAAGTGTCTCAGGAAGAGTGAATCTTGCTTCCAAGTTCAGTTCTGCAAATGTAATTACCCAGCCTGCCTCTGTATATTCGCAAGTTGTTGCACTTGACCAATCATTTGTAAGTTCTGCTGCTGTATAAGTTTTTTCATATGTCTGAACAGGTTCAGACATGCTGTTATCGGGTTCTGTGTCAGAACCGCCTGTCTGGGCTGCTGCAATAAGGATATTTTCGATTACAATTCCTTCAATTGCCTCAGACGCCATATTCATAATACCAAAGGTAACTGTACCCTCGGACAAATCTGCTGTTACACTAATTGTATTTGTATTGTATGCAGTCTGCACTGCTGTTCCGTCTACCAGAATCTTCAGTGCGATGTTCGCTTCATTTCCGTCAAGAACATCTAATGTGATGCTCTCCAGTGTGCTTCCAACAACACCTGCCGGCAGGGAGTAACGCACCTCCTGATACTGTCCGCTGAAGCCTGCTGTCAAAACACCACCGTCGGAAATGAGTTCTGTATATCCATATCCGCCTGCATTAGACACTTCTTTAAAGGTGTAGTATTTGCTTGTCACTTCTGTAGGAAATTCCACGCCGCTACCGTTGGAAGGTTCTGTCTCGGAACCGCCTGTCTGCACTGCCGTAATCTTGATGTTGTCGATTACAT
>CAYRLN010000036.1:1629-9133 GCA_964425065.1 uncultured Lachnospiraceae bacterium
TTCCCCAACCCAGACTTGCTTTTGTCACTTCATTAAATGTGTAGTATCTCGCTGTGGGTTCGGAAGGATCCACCACTTCTGTGGAAGGCTCTGTCTCGGAACCGCCTGTCTGCACTGCCGTAATCTTGATGTTGTCGATTACATAATCTGCAGCTTCTGATGCGCTGTTCATAATACCCAAACTTACTGTTTCGGCTGCTGCAAGTAACTCTGCCGTCGCTTCATCAACAGTAATGGTTGTGGTGTTATATTTCACCAGTTTTTCTGCTCCGTCAATATAAATCTTCAGGGTAACATTGCCTGCTGTTCCCTCGGATACATCCACTGTTATTTCTTCCAGTGTCGTTACATCCACACCTTCCGGAAGGTTATATACAACTTCCGCATATTGACCGGAAAAGGACACGGAAAGCACGCCTGTTGTTGCATCTACGGAAGGAGTATTTCCCCAACCCAGACTTGCTTTTGTCACTTCATTAAATGTGTAGTATCTCGCTGTTGCTGTCCGGGTTTCCCCACCATCACCACCGGATACATCTCCGCCTGACACGTCTCCGCTTGAGACTGCCATGGCCTCTCCACCATCGCCGGCTTGTACATCTGCAGAAGTATAATTCACAGAACCAAGCACAAGTGCTGCCGATAAGAGAAGCGCAAAAAATTTCATAATCTTCTTTCTCATCTTCGTACCCCCGAATAGATATAATAATACAGTGTTATTGTATCTTATATTTTCTTCCTCTTTCTCTCTATCATTTGCTTTTCATTTCTTAAATATTGCTATTATATTTTCTTGTTTTATGTTTTTTCTATACAATTTTGACAGTTTTGAACCATTTTAGTACCAATGCCCTACTCTTTTTACCAAAATTCACAATCTGTTGCCCTTTCTTTTTTAGCAAAAAACAGTATGTTTCTCTTTACGCCGCATCAATTCTGTGCTTTAATCATTATACGCGAAAGTTTTCTTTCGTTCTAAAACTATTACAAAGGAGGTACCGATTACGATTTACGAACAAATGCTGGCGGAGAGCAAACGACTCGAAGCCGAAATTAATTCTTTGCGCTTACAGCTAAGCGAGTTGCCGGAGGGGAATATATTGTGTATTCCCAATGGTAAATATTCAAAATGGTTTCTGGATACCGGTCAAAAACGAATCTACATTCCTAAGGAGAATCGTATACTTGCCGAGAATCTCTGTGCCAAGAAATACTATTTATTGCTTATACACGATTTAGAGTGTGAAAAGAAAGCAATAGACCTATATCTAAAACAACATTCTAAAAACAATTTCCGTTCCAACTCTTTTCTTAATACTCCTTCAGAATATCAAAAACTCTTATCATCATTTTTCATTCCAAACGAAGACACTATTCTCAACTGGATGAACGCTCCCTTTGAGCAAAACCCCAAGCATCCCGATCAACTAATCCACAAAACTCTCTCCGGAAAACTCGTGCGTTCAAAATCAGAAGCAATTATCGACACACTTTTATATGTAAACCAAATTCCTTTCCGCTACGAATGCGCATTGCATCTGGGAAAGCATACCATATATCCTGATTTCACCATATTACATCCCAAGACAAATAAAATTTTCTATTGGGAACACTTTGGTCTAATGGATGATCCTAACTACTGCAAAAGCTATCATTCTAAACTTCAACTCTACACTTCAAACAAAATTATTCCCTCCATAAACCTAATCACCACTTACGAAACTAAAGAAAATCCACTTGATCCCAACTATGTGAAACAGCAGATTGAGAATTACTTCTTATAATGTACCCTAACACTTTTTATGTGGGCTCTATCTTGTGACTCTATCTTGGGATGCTATCTTGGGATGCTATCCTGCAATGCTTTGGGGTATATTTCGTCATTTTCTATTGTTATACCCCAAAGGACGCTTTCCCTTCTTTTTCCCCTTGCTTGCATCAAGACTTTTTTGGGGTATAAATTGTCTTTTTTTCTATTTTATACCCAATTTCCCGTTTCTAGCCCTTATCCCCAAGTACTTCAGGAGTGCTTCAGTAGATTCTTTGGGGTACAAATCTTCTTTTTAGCAATTTATACCCCAATCACCTTAGGCAATCCACCATAGATAAGCCTTGGGCAATCCTCTTACCCGCTGCTCCATCACATCCACGTCTTCCACACCCAGTAGACTACGCCAAGCACCCAACTCGAAAAGATACCGTACAAAATCACCGGCCCTGCAATGGTAAAAATCTTGCAGCCGACGCCAAACACCCAGCCCTCCTTTTTGTATTCGATTGCCGGAGCCGCCACGCTGTTCGCAAACCCGGTAATCGGCACAAGCGCACCTGCGCCACCCCATTTTGCCAATTTGGGGAAAAGATTGAACCCGGTCAGCACAACACTTAAAAGCACCAACAGCAAAGAACACCAACTACCTGCAATTTCCTTATCCAATCCCAGTTCATTCGTACAATAATTCACAATAAATTGTCCCAGAACGCAAATAAGTCCCCCTACCAAAAACGCCTTTGCCATTTGTAGCCATAAATTATGCGTGGGCGTCATCTGCTTTACGTATTTCTCATACTCCTTTGCCTGCATCTGCTTTGTTTCGCCCTGCTGCATCTGCTTTGTTTCACTTTGCTCCATCGTTCTTTCCCTTTCTCATACACTCTGATAATTCCTGATAAAAATCTTACTTTGCCGTCTGATAAATCTCTTTCAAAAAATAAAACAGTGAACCGCATATCTTTCCTATGGCCATTGCCAAAATGGCCAGGCTCATGCCATGGCGAAATCCGATTCTTCTCGAAAAAATAGGAATGCTGTCCAGCATCTCTGCAATGGCAAGCGCCAAACACCCCGTAAACATTCCCGCAAAAACACCATAAATCACCAGTATGGAATTACCGATAACCTGCCACGTGGCGGCAGACACACCATGCTCCAAAGCGAATTCTCCCAAAGGGCTGTACTCCTCAAACACACTGGCAAAGCACCCGATGATTGTTCCGAAAATAACCATCTCTTCATAAAAGATAACCTTTCGGCCCGTGTGGGTTTTTCCCGCGAATCGTGGCACCAAACCCACAGACACCAGAACCGTAAATACCCCTGCGGCCGAAAGCAAGCCAAAACTTCCGCTGACAAAGGCAAGGAAAATTTGTTTACTCAACGTCAATGATTTTTCCCTCCCTATCCGCCGTATCAATAATCGTCTGGTCCACGTCCTGTTCATACTTGCGCAGTGCCACCTCAATAGGCGTGGGGTCTTTTGTCAGGTGGCGGCCGCCGACATGATTAAAGAACACAATAATTCCAAGCCCCAGCCCAATGGAATACGCAATCTCCAACACGGAAACTCCCGTAGGTTCCACATTCATGACAATGCGGTACACCTGCTCAAACACTCCTATAATGTTAATGTCATTGTGATAAACCATAATGGTAAAGGCCGTTCCAAAAAAACTGACCGCTGCCACCATCGCCGTCTTGAGCCATTGTTGCCACCCCTTGTGCTTATTTACGGAAATCCACTCCAACAGCACATCGGTTTCTCCCAAACTTTCCACTGCCACTCCGGGACATTCCTTTTCTATCATCTCAATCAGTTTTAAAACACTGATTACACATCGTTTCTGTTCATTTTCTTTAAATCTATGGATTTTTATAGCCTTAACCCTGGCTGCCGTATGCACGTCCCTGCACCTTATGCTCGCCACCTCAGAAAGCCGGACCTCCGGAGTTTGCACCTCAATATTCCGCTCCAGTTTCATATAAACAATTGTTTCCGACATTACAACGCTCCTTACCACGCAACCTTTTTTCAATCAATCCTCCATAGTTTTAGATAAACAGAAAAAAAATATACACCGGCACATAACTTGCTTTCCACTTGGAAATATAATAAACTGAAGAAAAAGCACAATGAATCCAAAACGGCACTATATTAATATGAACCACCAAGAACCAAATCAAACGGAGACAAAATGAGCACAAAAAACAGCAACGAAAATACAACTACGGGGAAGAGCCAAAACCTTTCCCTCCATCCAACCGCACCTGCAGCCAAAAGAGTTGCAGATTCCCAAACAGAACAAATACATGTAATCATGTATCCCGATATCAACGGCATTGAACGGCTTTTCGGCGGACAACTGCTGAAGTGGATTGACGAAGTTGCAGCCGCCACCGCAAGGCGGCACTGCGGTCAGGATGTCACTACCGTAGCAATCGATAATCTGAATTTCAAAGCCGGTGCCTATTTAAATGACGTCATCGTCTTAATCGGCAAAGTGACTCATGTAGGCAACACCTCCATGGAGGTCCGCGTGGACACATACCGTGAAGAGGCAGACGGAAGCCGTCGTCCCATCAACCGCGCCTATTTCGTCATGGTGAACATAGGAACAGACGGTAAACCCACACCAGCCCCCGGTCTCATTCTCGAAAATGAGTCTGAACAAATGGAGTGGAATAACGCTTTGCGAAGAAGAGAACTGCGCCTGATGCGCCAAAAAGAAGGGTTTTAAAAAGCAGGAGCCGCCTCATGGGCGCTCCTGCCTTTTTATTGTTTTCATCATAACACTATCTGCTTTTTTACCATTCCTTGAAGCTGATATTCATGTCTACCTGGCCATCGATACCTGCCACCGTTCCCTTATCCGTATACTGCCAAACCGCATAGTTATAAGGGAAGTACATTTCTTCGCCATAGTATGCAAACCACTTGTCGTACTGTTCAAGCCGCTCGAATTCCAAAAGGACCGAATACATTTCCATATTTGCATATACCATGGGAGTATAGCCTGCTGCCTTCACCGTTTCCAAAAATTCAATAACGATGTCTGTGCGGGTGGTTGCATCCAATCCGTTAGCACGTCCGGTGTCCGCACTTACCTTTTCCACATCATACACAACAGGATAATCTATTTGGTAGGGTGCAAGCTGTTCCAGCACCAGGTTCGCTTCTTCCCTGGCCTCTTCCACGGTAATGGCCTGTCCAAAGAAATAGACACCGACTTTTAATCCCGCAGACTTTGCGCCCACCACATTCTGTGCAAATTTCTCATCCAGTACCAATCTGCCTTCCTTACCATAGCCACGATAGCCCACGCGGATAAACACATACTCCACACCGTCTGCTGCCACCTGCTGCCAGTCTATATTTCCCTGATAAAGAGATACGTCAATGCCCTTATGGGACACCACCTGACCCTCTTCCACATATTGGAATTCGCCGGTTTCCAAAATCTGCAAATTTTCCTGCAAACGCTCATGCATCAGAAGATTCCGATTAATCGGGACAAAGTGATATACGCCTCCACTTGCCACTACAATATTGTTAGGATATAGCGGACGGAGTGTTCCCATCACAGTCTGTCCTGTGCTGAGTGCCTCCGAAATCAACTTCAGAAGTGCGTCTTCCGTCTCTGTTTTTACCTTGTTCTCCGTCTCCTGAACCGCCTTGGACACCGCGTCTGATACCATCGTATCCATATCGCTTTGGCTGTAAAGCAGCGGAATTTCCGCCATTACTTCCTTATCGTCCCCATTCTTCTCAACGGAGCTATCTTTCAACTTATCATATATAAGCAATGCCGCAACTACCACAACAATCATGGCAATCAGGCAACCTGTAATTGTCACTACATAAAATGCCGTTTCTTTTCTTCTGCGTTTCATCTTTCCACCTTTGTGTTTTGAAATAAATCAACAACTTCTACTCTCTACTATACTTCATTTTTACATTACTTTAAAGTGGAAAGTGGTGGAATTCAAAAATAATTAAGGAATTTTCAAATAACCTTCTCCCTCATACGGATTAATATCCTTTTTTCCAGCCTGCTGACCTGCACCTGACTGATTCCCATTTGTTTCGCCACCTCAGTCTGGGTCTTATCCTGAAAATAACGGAGCCTTATGAGCAAAAGTTCCTTTTCATCCAGTTCTGACAAAAGTTGCTCCAAGAGCATGCGATTCAACAATTGTTCCTTTTCCCTGTCCTCACAGACAGCATTGTCGCCGGTCACTGCCTGTCCGCTGACTCCTACAGTCAATTTGTCTGCCAGGTACGCTTCACTTCCATCCGACTGATATACCGGCTTATAAATCGATTCCACCTCCGCAGAAGCCTCCGTTGCCATTACCACTTCCTCCACAGAAAGCCCGGTTCTTTCCGCAACCTCCTGCAAGGACGGTTCCCTGCCCAGTTGTTGTACCAACTGTTCTCTTGCCAGTTTCACCTTAAATCCATTTTCTTTCAGTGTCCTCCCTATCTTCACCATGCCATCATCCCTGAGAAAACGCTTGATTTCTCCCGCTATCATCGGCACCGCATAGGTCGAAAATTTTACGTCAAACTGCAAATCAAATTTATCTATGGCCTTTATCAATCCAATACTTCCTATCTGAAACAAATCCTCCGCATCATATCCCCGTCCCATATACCGCTTTACAATGTGATGGACCAGTCCCAGATTTTTTTCTACCAGTACTCTGCGGGCTTCATTGTCTCCTGCCTGCGCCTTTGCTATCAGTACTGATAATTCCTCCATTTTTATTCCTCGCCTTCATGTGCCAGCCACATACCGCATTGCAATTTCTTTTTCATCATAACCTTTGTTCCGACCCCCACTTCTGACTCCACTTCCAGTTCATCCATAAACGCTTCCATGAAAGCAAATCCCATTCCGGAGCGTTCCAACTCCGGTTTTGTGGTAAACAAGGGCTCCATTGCCCTACTCAGATTTTCAATTCCGGCCCCTTTGTCTTCTACCTCAATGGACAAAACTCCGTTTTCGATTTTGCACCGCAGTATTACCTTGCCCTCGTAAATAGGATGGCACAAGGGCTGTGAAACACCGTGTCTTCCGTAGCCATATGTATTTCCGTAACCATGAATAATCGCATTTGTCACGGCCTCCGACACTGCTGTTTTTATATCTGAAATTTCCTCCAGTGTGGGATTTAAAGGCGAAACAAAAGCTGCCACCGTCATCCTCGCCAGACTCTCATTCATGGACACCGCATCAAATTCCATGTACATTTCATTTTTCAATTTTGCTCCCCCCTGTAAAGCGTAGGGCATTTGCTTTTTTACTTCTATCATGCTCTTGGTCTCCTTATTCCATAATTTCAACAATTTTATGCAAGCCCGATATGTGAAGAATCCGTTTGATCTGCCTGTCCGCGTGAATGGCAAAAACTTTTCCCCCAAAGCAGGAGATTTTCCGGTATCTTCCCACCATAATCCCAATTCCTGACGAGTCCATAAATTTGGTATCCTCAAAATCAAATACAATATTGTCTACTTTGCCCTGCATAATATAATTATCTGCTCCCTCACTGATATACGCTGCCTTGTGATGGTCGATTTCTTCCGGCATCTTTACCATAAGATAATTATCAATCACTTTAAAATCTTCCATAATTTTCCCCTTTCTTATACACCCGTTGCAAGCACAGAGGCGAGATTTGCTCTGCCAATCTCGCTCTGATGAGCGGTCGGCGAATGCCATT
>CAYRLN010000037.1:0-8991 GCA_964425065.1 uncultured Lachnospiraceae bacterium
ATACCGATTGCAATAGGCAAAAGGAAGATAACATTCTTTTTAAATTCTTTAAACAAATGGGTGATGCAATGAATCAGTTTGTCATAGATACCCATGGCAACCATCATGGTTCCGCCGCTGACGCCGGGAATAATATTGGCAATTCCGATTACCGCACCTTTTAAAACATCTTTCAAAATATTAATCATAATAATCCTCCTATTTTAAATAATCCTGTAAAAAGCGAATCAGTTTATCCATTTCTTCATCCGTACCGATGGAAATACGCAGATAATTATCAATACGGGGCTTATTCCAGTGACGCACATAAATATTATTTTCTTTCAGGGCTTTAAAAATATCCGCCGCAGGCACCGATTTGTGTGTGGCAAATATAAAGTTTGCCTTAGAATCCGGGAAGCTGAATCCAAGCTCCGCCAATTCTTCTTTCACACGCTCTCTCGTGCACACAATTTTCACCAACGTATCTTCAAAGTATCTCTCATCCTTCACTGCCTCCACGCCAAGTTCAAGAGACGGGCGGTTCATTGTATAAGAGTTAAAAGAAAACTTCACATCATTTAAATATTTAATCAATTCCTCATTACCGATGGCAAACCCGATACGGCATCCCGCCATGGCTCTGGATTTGGAAAAAGTCTGTACCACCAGCAGATTGTCATATTTCTCAATCAAATGCTGACAGCTCACTCCGCCAAAATCTATGTATGCTTCATCTATGATTACAATGGAATCCGGATTTGCCTGTAAAATCTCCTCAATCACAGACAAGGGCTCCAGCACGCCTGTCGGAGCATTGGGGTTCGGGAAAATAATACCGCCGTTAGGCTGTTTGTAATCCTCCGGAACAATGCGGAAGTTCTCATCCAAAGCACAGGTCTTGTAAGGAATTCTGTAAAGCTGCGCCCACACGTCATAAAAAGAATAGGTCACATCCGGAAATAAAATAGGCTTGTCCGAATTAAAAAATGTCATAAAGCACATAGCCAACACATCATCAGAGCCCACTCCGACGAAAACCTGCCGGGGCTTCACACCATAGTACTCTGCCAAACTGTCCACCAATATGCTGCACTCCGGATCCGGATACAATCTCAAACTGTCACAGGCAAACGCCTTTGCCTTTGCCTCCACACCGGGGGCAGGGGGATACGGGCACTCATTCGTATTTAATTTCACCATGCCGGGCTTGTTCGGTTGTTCTCCCGGAATATAGGGTTCAACCCGTCTGATATTTTGTTGCCATTCCATGACATTACCTCCATTTTACCTTGTTTCCCAATATGTCATTTTATCACGTCTATAGGGTAAAGTCTACATATTCTTCCAGTGCGAACCGCAGTTTTTGCCCCTTGATTTCTGCCACCAAAAGCTTGGTATCCGCCTCTTTCAGCATAAATCCCTTCAATGCAATCCGGTACTTTCCCGAGGTACCGCCTTGCAGTTTCTTCTCTGATATTTTCACCATATATCCCACCGCATGCTTCTTAACCAAAATCCTTCCCAGCGGGCAGTACCGTTTTCTTTCATCATAGCAATACAACATTACGCTGTTCCTGAAAAGAAGGCATACTGCAATGATTACAACTGCTGCCCCTAAAACCGGGGGAATTATTTTATTTTCCCGTTCCTGCTCCTCTGTCTTTTGCAGAAACTGAATATCCTGCTCTTCTTTCCCGCTAAGCACCGGTTCCAAATATCCGGATTCTCTGGTAATTTCCTGCCCGACTTGCGTCCCATTTCCCCCTTCCGGCTCCGTTATTCTTTCCGTCTCCGTTACCTCTTCCGGCTCTGTTATTTCTTCCGGCTCCGTTACCGTTTCCGGCTCTGCTATTTCTTCCGGCCCCGTTACCGTTTCTGTCTCCGTTGTTTCTTCCGGCTCCGTCACCTCTTCCGGCTCTGTCACCGTTCCGGCTCCGGCTGTATTTTCCACCTTCCATACCGGCTCTGGTCCTGCCTGCGTCGTGGTTTCCGTTTCTGCCTGTACGGGCACCTTGACCGGTTGCTGCACTTCTGTCAAACCACAGCCCGGTACATAATATCCGGCGGCATTGCAATCTGTTTCATATCCTATAATGGTTTCCGTGGTCTTTCCGCAGCCGGGCTCGTATGCCAACACCGTCTTTTCCGTCATGCCACATGCCAACGCATAATTCTCTACGGTCTTTTCAGTTTTTCCGCAGTTCAAACTATAACTTACTATGCTGGCAGTTGTTTTCCCGCACCCCAATTTATAGCTTTCAATGGTCTTTTCTGTTTTCCGGCAGCCCGTACTATAGCCAACGATGGTACTTAATGTTTTTCCACATCCCAAACTGTATTTTTCAATGGTTTCCCCGGTTTTCCCACATCCAAGCATGTACTTTACAATGGTTTCTTCCGTTTTCCCACAGTTCAATTTATAACTTTCGATGGTAGAAGTCGTTTTTCCGCAGTTAAGATTGTAACCGACTATACTGCTTTCTGTCTTCCCGCAATTCAATTGATATTGCTCGATGGTGGCAGTATTTTTTCCGCAGGAGAGCAAATAAGATTCCACCGTACTCTCCATCTTACCGCAACCGGGCTCATAAACAGTCACCCAATACAGCGGGTCATGCTGACGGTTCGAGGGTACATAAGCTGCTTCTATCCTTGAGTCACAATTGGTACAATACCAATATCCGTCCCCTCCGTCCACATATGTCCCGCAGTGCCTTGTTTTTGACACCGTTGTTGCAACCGTATAGCAGCCGTTTGCCTGACTTTGTCCCGCTTCTCCGCTGTGGGAATGATAAACGGGAGTGGTATAGCAACCGCCTCCACTGCTACTGTTTCCCGTATGGCTGTGATAGACCGGCGTGCCGTAACAACCGCTTCCGGCACTGCTGCTTCCGGTATGGGTATGATAAACCGGCTCACTGTAACAGCCCCCTCCATTGCCGGCATTCCCCGTATGACTGTGATAAACCGCCGTGCCATAGCAACCGCTGCCACTACTGCTGCTTCCGGTATGGGCATGGTAAACCGGAATGCTGTAACAACCTTCCCCTCCACTCTCAGAACCCGTGTGCGAATGGTAAACCGCTGTGGTGTAGCACCCGCCTCCACCACTCTCACTTCCCGTGTGACTATGATAAATCTCTTCTGTGTAACAACCACCTCCGGTTTTAGAATCTCCTTCGTGACTATGGTATACCGGAATGTTGTAACAGCCTCCTCCACTGCTTACACTTCCACTGTGACTGTGGTAAACGGCACCCCCATAACAGTCTCCGCCACTGCTACTGCTCCCCGTATGAGTATGATAAACGGGTTTGCTGTAACAGCCCTTTCCGCTTTCCGTATTTCCCACATGTTCGTGATAAATCGGCACAGTATAGCAGCCGCCCTTTAAGGTCGCAATTCCGATATGCTCGTGGTAAACCGGCAATGCATAACAGCCACCTCCGGTTTCACTCTCACCTTCGTGCACGTGAGGAATATAAATGCTGTAACAGCCGCCTCCGTTTACACTATCTCCCGTGTGTATGTGGCCTGCAGTATCCTCCTCTGCGGCCTGTACCGTCAGCCCGTGCAAAAGGCAAAGCAGTCCCCAAACGGCTAACGCCGCCCAAAATTTTGTCTTACTAATGAATCGAAACATAAAAAAACCTCCTGAATTGAATGAATTCCGCTCACGACAATTTACCTGCCATAAGCAGATGTCTTAAACGTTTCATTCAATTCAGGAAGTAGTGTAGGGCTATCATATCACTTTTCAATCCAAAAGTATATTGGCATCTTTTCACAAGATTGGACCCTGATTTTTTTGTCAGTTTGCCTTTTCCTGTTCCAGTTCCCTGCGGTATAAAAGCGCCTGGGTTTCATCGCCCAGTCCCTCGTAGCATCGCACCAGTTTTTCAAGTGCCAGTTCTCCGCCCAGTCTGATATTTAAAATCGGCTCTGTCTCATAGCGGGCGTTATAAAACCAAACTGCGGCCTCGCTGTAATCCTCTCCCGCAAGATAAAATTCTCCCAGTTCAAAGCAGCCTTCCGAGCAATCGCCCCCTGCAATCACCTTCATAATATATTTAAAAAATTTCAGGCTATCGCCTTGAAGTCTTGCCGCCCTTGCCACCACAAGGCAGGCCTGCACCACTTCATCGCCACTTCGGTTAACATCCTTTGCGGAACATTCAAAAAACTCCGCTGCAGCCAGAAAATCTTCTTCTTTTCCGGCTATAAAAAGTTCCCTTGCATACATATCATGCAATCTGGGAGAAATATACTGCTCCTTTTCCCACATTCTGCGAAACGCTGCAAAATCCCGTCCCGCATGAAGATTTTCCGGCAAATGGGTGATTACAATATCGCTGTCATACACTATGGGCGCCGTTCTCACCGTTTCATGTATCGGCTCCTGCCACACAAACTGGCGAAGCCTTTTAAAAAGCTTCGGTCTGTACTCTTCATCAAAGTTATAAACCGTATTGTGAGCCAACTGATTCCTATATTTCATCTGCACAATTTCAATGTCCGGGAGAATACCTTCTTTCAGAAGCCGGAAGCGTTCAAAGTTTTCCTCATCAACCACTTCGTCCGCATCCGCTGAATAAATATACTCTTTGGTAGCCTTGGAAAAGGCAAAATTCCTTGCGGCAGCAAAATCGTTTATCCAGGTAAAATCATAAATTTTATCCGTATATTTGGCCGCAATTTCCTTGGTTCTATCCGTGGAACCGGTATCTACGATAATGATTTCATCCATCAATCCGCAAATACTGTCTAAACACCTTGCCAAAACTCTTTCTTCATTTTTTACGATCATGCACAGACTGATTGTAATCATAAGTATCTCTTTTGCCCTCTATGCCTTTCTGCCCGGTGTGGACATAAAAAGTACCATTTCGCCTTCTGCGGTTACTTCACCAAATCCGGCAGGTAAAATAAAGTGCTCACCCTTTTTCACCGCTGTACCATTTATCATACCATAACCTTCCAGTACTGTCACGATGCGGAAGCCTTTCTCCTGTATCCAGGTTGCCTTTCCGCATACCTGCATACGGCTCACCTGATAATACTGATTTTCCATGAGAATCTGCATTTCGTTTGCTGCTCCGTTCCCGGTATGGAAAATGCACTCTTCCACAGGAGTCGCCGGTGCCTTCGTTACCGCCAGACTCTGCTCTACATGAAGAGGTCTCGGCTTTCCGTTGCTGAGACGGTCGTAATCATACACTCTGTATGTGATATCACTGTTTTGTTGTGTCTCAAGGAGCATGATTCCGCCCTTGATTGCATGCAAAGTGCCGGGATCTATCTGAATAAAATCCCCTTTCTTGACCGGAACTTCCTGAAGAAACTCGCTCCATCTGCCCTGACGGACCATCTCTTCCATTTCTGCAGGACTTTTCGCCTTATGCCCGATTACCAGCGTGGCATCTTTTGGACAATCCAAAATATACCAGCACTCCGTCTTACCAAAAGAGCCGTTTTCATGCACATTAGCATAAGCATCATCCGGATGTACCTGTATGGATAAATCCGCCTTGGCATCGATAATCTTAATCAGGAGAGGGAATTTATCTTCCTTCCTGTTACCCTTTTCATCCACATTGTCAAAAAGCCGGGGCACTTCTGTCCACAACTGTGACAAGGTTTTACCCGCATAGGCACCGGATGCAACCTTACAGTCGCCGTTGGGATGG
Source organism: uncultured Lachnospiraceae bacterium (assembly GCA_964425065.1). Classification (GTDB taxonomy): domain Bacteria; phylum Bacillota; class Clostridia; order Lachnospirales; family Lachnospiraceae; genus Acetatifactor. The sequence continues at coordinate 5,670 of CAYRLN010000037.1, forward strand.
GCACTGACTGCCCAACATTCACCGGTATCGTCGCCGGGAATCTTGTAATTCCATTCCGTCCGAAGTTTGCTTCCTCCCCAGATCATCTGTTTAAACTGAGGTTCCAAGAATAAAATCTGACGGTCGGGATTATTGATGGACAGACATCTGCCGTTACTCTCCATCACTTTTTTATACCAATAGGCAGAATCTTTCACTCTTCTTCTTTGGGTCTCAAAATCCACATGAACAATGCCGAATCTCTCTGTGTAGCCTTTTTCCCACTCAAAATTGTCAAGGAAAGTCCACAGGAAATAGCCCCTTACATCGGCGCCTTCATCCGCTGCCTTCTGCAGGGCACTTAAATACAAATCCAGGAAATTAATCCGGTCCTGATCATGTACTTTTCCGTCTGCCGCTATACTGTCATGGCAGGACATGCCATTTTCCGTAATATAAATGGGCAAATGATAACGGTCATAGAGGAATTTAATTCCCCAGTACAGACATTCCGGGGTCACCGGCCATCCCGTCGCCGCTTTATTTGCTCCCAAAGGTCTGTTTACATATTCGCAGGAACCATCTTCTCCCCTGCGGATCATGTAACCGTTGTAAATATTTTGTCCCATAAAGTCCAAGGGCTGGGAAATCAACTTCATGTCTTCTTCTGTTATTTCCGGCAACCACTGGGCATACTTTTTCAGTCCATCCTCAGGGTAATGTCCAAGGAACACAGGATCCGAAAACCATGCCACGTTCCACGTCCAGTTGTCCATGGGATTGTTCTGGGTAAAGTAATATTCTCTTGCCGCTTCGATATCTTCGGGTTTGTCCGTAGCGGGATAAGCCACACCGCAGGTAGGTGCATAACCCACCTTAATGTCAGCCTTTGCATACTTACGCAAATTAATAACCGCCTGTCCATGGGCTTTCAGCGCATTGTGTGCGATTTGGAAAGTCTCAGGAAGAGACAACTTCAGCCCGGGAGCCTGCAGGCCGGACAAATGGCCTAATCCCACAAAACACTGGGGCTCATTTAACGTAATGATATATTCGCAGATGTCAGAGAAATTTTCTGCCACCACTTTCGCATATTCGCCGAACCACTCCACAATCTCGGGATTCAGCCATCCCCCTCTATCCTGAAGGGCCTGGGGTAACTCCCAGTGATACATTGTAAGATAAGGGGTAATTCCGTTCTTTTTCATCTCGGCAATCATGTCCCTATAAAGTGCCACAGCCTTTTCATTCACCCTGCCGGTTCCTTCCGGCATCAGTCTCGCCCAGCTGATACTGAAACGATAGGCCTTGATTCCCAGATTTTTCATCAGAGCATAATCTTCTTTATAATGGGTCGCATGCGCACAGGTTACATCCGCTGTGTAGCCGTCCATAATACGTCCCTGCTCTGCAAAAGTATCCCAAATCATTTTTCCGGCGCCATCGTCTTCATAGCGTCCTTCTATCTGATAGGCGCTTGCCGCCACACCCCACACAAAATCATCGCGAAACATAAATTTCCTCCTGTTACGAACCGATTACTGCCACAAGGTAAAAGGGAACATCTCTGCCCGGCTCACCTTCTGTCACAGTCACCTTAACGGTATGTACTTTATTTTCTCCATGGTGGAGTAAGGAATGTAAATACAAACAGTCTCCCCATGTCTCATCAAAATTTCCGTCCAAAATGATGGCGTTTTCTTCATCACCGTCTACAACCGCCTTTGCCACGCAAGCCGGATGTTTTACGGATTTACGATACTGGACAGACAAACTGCTGCCGGGCACCTCAAAGGTAATGGAAGCACCTTTTTGGTCTGCGTACCAGCCCTTCCGGAAAATTTCCGTAATATGGTTCTGGGGCTCCGTATCTGCCACAAAACCATCCAGTACCGGCTGACATCTGTGATTGCGGTAACGGTAAGAATTTTCATAGCCATTTGCAGTAATCGGAGCGGGAAGTTCTCCCTCCTTAAACTGCTCTGTCAGCTCCGGATTCATAATCTGTTCTTCCGGAACATCCAATGTACTGTACACTTTATCCAGGAAATACGTCACAAGTCCGGCCAAAAGTGCGTGACCTTCGTCATTGGGATGCAAATCATCCGGCGTGATATCCCTCACCGGTATGGTGCCATCCACCACCTTACGGTACACCGATGTCTTCATGCTGACACAGGGGATTCCGTAACGTCTTCCGACAAGTTCATGCTGGTCCTGGGCATTGGTTCCCGACTCATAAAACACATTATGAATAATCAACATTGCCGTTTTCGGGGACTTTTTCAATATTTTACGGACAAGACCTTCATAAGTCTCCCTGTAAAACAAAGTGTTGTCATCATTTACGCTAAATTCCACGGTTGTAAAATCCGGTTCATAGGCAAGTAAATCTTCTTCTACCCTTGCCACGCCAAAATGGGAAGGCGTTCCTCCAATCCCCGCATTTACATATGTAATCTCGCTGTCCGGAAAAGTCTTTTTCCACCACTCATAAACCAAATAGGCATAGCAGGTTTCGGGAGTGGAAGACAGGGAGCCCTGAGTAATGGAACCTCCCAGGAAACCTACCGTTACCGGTTTCCCTTCCCTCGCCTTTTGCATTGCTGCGCGAAGTTTCCTCCAATCGCCGTTATATGCCATTCCTTCTTCATAGTTAACGTTGTACTTCATCACTTATTCCAATCCTTTAAAGAGGCCGTCTACCACTGCCTCATATTTCCATTGATAAGTCTCTCTGTCGATGAGACCAAACAGTTCTCCGTTACCTTCAAAAGCACCGTTATCCCACCATACGCAGGGAATTCCAATGTTTTTTGCTGCGCGGACATAGTATTCTGCCCATGCGGCACGCTCCTCCAAGTTTCGGGAGTCTTCCTTGTACATAGCACCAAACTCACCGATTACAACCGGAATACCTTTGGAAATAAACAATTCATTCAAATTCTTCATAATAGCGTCAATATTCCAGGTGTCATTATTCCACACTTTGGCTCCTGTTATGTTCAGGGCAAAATTGTAGGGCTCGTAAGCGTGTACAGACACAATAATCTTGTTGTCATCTGCCGGAACTTCCACATGTTTAATTCCTTCCCAGCAGTTTGCCGCATATCCGGGAATCATCAAAATACGATAGGGGTTATTTCCGCCGCTGTTCCGGATTGTGTCAATAAACACACCATTCAAATGGTTTACTACGTCCCAGCCTTCCTGGTCACCGCCGTTCCATTCCATGGCAGTTCCCTTTTTACGGGGTTCATTCATGCCTTCAAAAATCAGATGCTCATCGTAATCTTTAAATCTTTCTGCAATCTGTGTCCATACTTTTTCCAATATTACGGAT
>CAYRLN010000038.1:0-8953 GCA_964425065.1 uncultured Lachnospiraceae bacterium
GCAGAGATTTGATTACTTATGTGGAGGACCGCAAGGGACATGACAGACGTTATGCCATTGCACCTGACAAGATTAAAGCAGAAATTGGCTGGGAACCGGAAACTATGTTTAAGGAAGGTATCCGTAAAACCATCCAGTGGTTCTTTGAGAACGAAGACTGGATGAAAAATGTGACCAGTGGGGATTACCAGAAGTATTACAACGAAATGTACGAGAAATAGGCTAAATGGGAACGGCATGCGTCGTTCCCATTCGGTGCGTTTTTAAATCTGTGAATCAGAAAGGAAGCAAAGGACTATGAAGGGAATTATTTTAGCGGGAGGATCGGGAACAAGACTGTATCCTTTGACAAAAGCAATATCAAAACAGATTATGCCTGTTTATGACAAGCCGATGATTTACTATCCGTTGTCCACACTGATGCTGGCGGGGATTAGAGAGGTATTGATTATATCCACTCCAAGGGATTTGCCGGTGTTTGAGGAACTTTTGGGAGACGGAAGCCAGCTGGGTATGCGGTTTGAATATGCGGTTCAGGAGTACCCCAGGGGATTGGCGGATGCGTTTATTATCGGTGAAAAGTTTATCGGCAAAGACAATGTGGCATTGGTGCTTGGCGATAATATTTTTTATGGACAGAGCTTCTCTAAATTGCTGAAAGAAGTGGCGTCCAGAGAAAGCGGAGCGACTATTTTCGGATATTATGTAAGGGATCCCAGAGAGTATGGCGTTGTGGAGTTTGATGAGAACGGAAAGGCACTTTCCATTGAGGAAAAGCCTGCAAATCCTAAGAGTAACTACGCCGTGCCCGGTTTGTATTTCTATGATAACGACGTAGTGGAGATTGCAAAGAATGTAAAGCCCTCCGCCCGTGGGGAGATAGAAATCACATCCATAAACAACGAATATTTAAACCGCGGAACTCTTCGCGTGGAGACAATGGGAAGAGGGTTTGCGTGGCTTGATACGGGAAACCATGATTCACTTTTGGATGCAGCAGATTTTGTGGCGGCATTCCAAAAGAGGCAGGGACTTTATATTTCCTGTATTGAAGAAATTGCGTATAAGAGAGGCTTCATTGATAAGGAGCAGTTGCTGAAACTGGCGGAACCGTTGATGAAGACCAACTATGGTAAATATTTAGCAGAGGTTGCAAATGGACTCTAAATTAAAGAGAAAAACTCTTGTGGCTGCATTGTCGGTGGTTCTTTTGGCTTTTCTGGTTGTAGTACTGGTAAACAGTGAACAGCAGAAGGCGAAAGGTGGGCGAGAAGCAGCAAATGTGCAGTCTGAAAGCGGGTATACGGAAGAAACAAATTCTGCGGATAAGATACTGACGGGACAAATCGGTGATAACTTGTCGGGTTTTTTGAATGACAGCAGTTTCTTTGACAAAGAAGATACTTATCTTTCCGGGCTGGAAGATTTGGTTAACAGATTATCTCTTGTGGTGACATCAGTACAGAAAGACCTTCGTATCCAAATCGTGGATTATGCGGGAAACCCGGTAACGGGTGAAAGCTTTTTGGTGGAAGTGGGAGGTCTTGGAGAATATAAGGACTTGGATAAGGACGGTATCATCTATATAGGAGATATGTCGGCCGGTGAATATCAGGTATCTTTACAGCCTGTAGATGGTTACAAGGTGCCTGTGAACAGTACCAAGATCCGGGTAAAAGAACGGGTGGAATATACGGTAATCGAGGATATTTCCCTGCTCATAAAAACAGAACAGGAAATCAATGCGCTTACCGAGGATTTTCAGCAGGTTATTTCCGATGCGGATGAGACAGAAAAGGCAGAACGTCCCAAGGTTGGGGCGGGAACCACGCTGGGAATCGATGTGTCCAAGTGGCAGGGTGAGATTGATTGGGAAAAAGTAAAAGATGACGGAGTGGAATTTGTCATCATAAGGTGCGGTTACAGAGGATATACGGAAGGAACACTGATTGAGGATCCCATGTTTGCCCAAAACATCAAAGGCGCTACGGCAGCAGGATTGAAAGTAGGCGTATACTTCTTTACGCAGGCGGTCAATGAGGTGGAAGCAGTAGAGGAAGCCAGTATGGTGGTTTCTTTAATCAGGGATTATGACCTGGATTATCCCGTGTTTATTGATACGGAAAGTGCCGGCGGAAACGGACGCGCGGATCATTTGGATGCAGAGACGAGAACTCTGGTCTGTGACGCGTTCTGTTCCACCATCCAAAATGCGGGCTATAAATCCGGCGTATATGCAAGCCGGAATTGGTACAATGAACGGGTGAATGCCGCAGAATTGGAAGATTATGTGATTTGGCTTGCGGAGTACCGCAGTGTGCCCCTTTATAAGGGTTATTACCAGATGTGGCAATACACCTCCAAGGGACAAATCGACGGTATTGAAGGAAATGTGGATTTGAATTTAAGCTATTTGAAATATTAATACTTCGGTAACGAAAGGGAACATGGAAATGGGAAAAATAACAGTTGAGACATGTCATATTGAGGGGCTGAAAATTATTACTCCGACCGTATTTGGAGATGCCAGAGGATATTTCATGGAAACCTATAACTACAATGATTTTAAGGAAGCGGGAATTGACCAGGTGTTTGTGCAGGACAACCAGTCTGCTTCCAAGAAAGGTGTGCTTCGCGGTTTGCATTTTCAGATTGAACACCCCCAGGACAAGCTGGTGCGTGTGATTAAGGGTGAGGTATTCGATGTTGCGGTGGATTTGCGCAAAGATTCCCCTACCTTTGGACAGTGGTACGGCGTGCTTCTCAGTGAAGAAAACAAAAAACAAATCTTTGTTCCGAAAAATTTTGCCCACGGATTTTTGGTGCTTTCCGATTATGCGGAATTTTGCTATAAATGCACTGATTTTTATCATCCCGGTGATGAGGGCGGTCTGGCTTGGAATGACCCTGAAATCGGTGTCCGGCGGCCGGGTAGCAAAGATATGGAGTTGACTTTTTCTGACAGAGATACAAAATGGGGCGGTTTGTCCGATTTTGTAAAGGAAAGAGATTCCAAAGCATAAGGAATGGGAAAGTGAAACTTTCCCTCGGAGGTTGACAGTGAGTAGGAAAAAAATTTCCAAAAAAATGGGGATAAGTCTTTTTTGCCTGGTTGCCCTGATTATGGCGGTGATTATTGTAATTCATCATAATCCGTTGGCTGATCCCGGGGAAGAGACTGTAAAGAAGATAATATCGTGTGCGGTGATTGTAATAGCATGCGTAGTATTTGGATGTCTGTATGACAAGATTGTTTTGTTGCCGGTTGAACTTTACCAAAACAGAAGACTTATTTGGAAATTGGCGAAAAATGATTTTAAAAAGCGCTATGCAGGCTCATATCTGGGTGCGGTTTGGGCTATGGTCCAGCCTGTCGTAACGGTTGTTATGTACTGGATTATTTTTGAAAAGGTATTTGGCGGACAAGGCCCCAGAGGAGACAACGGGGTAGAGGTTCCTTTTGTTCTGTTTCTGACGGCGGGACTTGTACCTTGGTTTTATTTCAATGAAGCGCTGACAAATGGGACGAATGCACTTTTGGAATATAATTACCTTGTAAAGAAAGTTGTTTTTAAAATCAGTGTGTTGCCGATTATTAAAGTAATTGCAGCGACTTTTATTCATGCTTTCTTTGTGCTTATTTTATTAGTGGTGGCTTGCGGCTATGGTTATTACCCCAGTGTCTATACACTACAAATTTTTTATTATAGCGCATGCCTGTTTGTTTTTGTGCTGGCACTGAGTTATACAACGTGTGCCCTGGTTGTATTTTTTAAAGATTTAGCGCAGATTATCAATATAGCTTTGCAAATTGGAATGTGGGTAACTCCGATTATGTGGAATATCGAGCAGTTTGATAATCCCTTTATTGTTTTGCTGAAATTGAATCCGCTGGTTTATATTGTAAACGGTTATCGCAGCGCGATTTACGAACACACATGGTTCTGGCAGGATTTTTATTCTACCATGTATTTTTGGATTGTGACGGTGGTGCTGTTTGGCATCGGTGCATTGGTATTTAAGAAACTGAAGGTGCATTTTGCGGATGTACTGTAGAACTAGTAGAAAGGTTCTTTGTTATGGAACAAAAAATGGATGAAAAACAAGTGGCCATTGCGGTCAAAGATGTGAAAAAAATATATAAATTGTATGATAAGCCCTCAGACCGTCTGAAAGAAACCTTTGGACTTGCCAAAAACAAGCACAAAGAGCATTATGCCTTAAACGGTGTGAGTTTGAATATTTACCAAGGGGAAACGGTTGGTATTATCGGAACCAACGGTTCCGGAAAATCCACTATTTTGAAAATAATAACAGGTGTTCTTAATCCCACGGCGGGCGAAGTGGTGACCAACGGCAGAATTTCTGCTTTGCTTGAACTGGGTGCAGGTTTTAACCAGGAATATAACGGGATTGAAAATGTTTATTTAAACGGCACCATGATGGGATTTTCCGAGAAAGAAATTGAGGAACGTCTCCCGGAAATTTTAAAGTTCGCAGATATTGGCGACTATGTGTACCAACCTGTTAAAACTTATTCCAGCGGTATGTTTGTGCGGTTGGCCTTCGCGGTGGCAATTAATATTGACCCGGAAATTTTGATTGTGGATGAGGCCCTTTCGGTGGGAGATGTGTTCTTCCAGGCAAAATGTTATCATAAGTTTGAAGAGTTCAAAAAGATGGGCAAAACCATTGTATTCGTAAGCCATGATCTCAGCAGTATCAGCAAATATTGTGACAGAGTATATCTGCTTAACAAAGGGAATTTGCTTGGAGAAGGCAGCGCTAAGGAAATGATTGATGCCTATAAGAGAGTGCTGGTAGGCCAATATGAGGTTCCCATGGAGAAGGACGGAGAAAACCTTCTCGGGGATGCAGAACTGAATACGGCTGCACTTCAGGCTATGGGACAGAATCCGGATAAGTTGGAGTATGGCACAAAGCAGGCGGAGATTAAGGAATTTTATATCACAGACGATAGAGGCGTGCGCACAACGGCTGTGATAAAAGGAAGCAAATTCACCCTGCATATGAAAGTAGAGTTTAAAGAGAGACTGGTAGCTCCTATTTTTGCATTTTCCTTTAAAAATATTAGGGGGACAGAGATAACCGGTACAAACAGTATGATTGAAAAAGCCTTTTTGGAACCGGTGGAAGCCGGGGTGGTAAAAGAGATTACGTTTGACCAGAATATGAGCCTGCAAGGTGGAGAGTATTTGCTGTCGCTGGGCGTGACGGGATATGCGGGCAGCGAGTTTGAGGTTTATCACAGACTTTATGATATTATGAACATAACGGTTGTATCGGATAAAGATACGGTTGGATTCTATGATATGGGTTCGACTGTTACGGTGAAAGATGCCGGTAAGGCGGAAACGGTAAAGGTGATTCCTTACAGACAGGAGGCTTAAGTGGCGGAACTTAAGAAGACAGAACAAATAGGAAAAATAAATCTTGATTTAACAAAATATCCCGGAGAGGATTTTTATTGTGACGGGTCTGTGGAAGATGAACTGCTTGAGATTGTGCAGAAATACTCTAAAGTAGAGTATCCCCGCATAATAGAGGAGAGAGCTGACTGGCCCACCTTGTATCATTTGTCCTCTCTGAGGGAGAATATTGTGGACTGGATTCCGATGGATGAAAGCACAAAGGTGTTGGAAGTGGGTTCCGGTTGTGGTGCCATTACCGGTGCTCTTTCCAGGAAGGCAGGAGAGGTTACCTGTGTAGAACTTTCAAAAAAGAGAAGTCTGATTAACGCTTACAGAAATAGTGAGTGCGACAACGTGACAATCCATGTGGGCAACTTTAAGGATGTGGAACCGGACCTTCCGAGAGATTATGATTATATTTGCCTGATTGGCGTATTTGAGTATGGTCAAAGCTACATTGGCGGTGATAAGGCCTATGAGGATTTTTTACGGATTCTCATGGGACATCTTGCTCCAGGCGGCAGAATGGTGATTGCCATTGAGAATAAATACGGCATGAAATATTTTGCGGGATGCAGAGAAGACCATTTGGGAAGTTACTTTAGCGGTATCGAAAATTATCAGGGAGACAGCGGCGTGCGCACCTTCAGCAGAAGGGGGCTTGAAAAGATTTTTGCAGCATGTCAGGTGGACAAGTATTCTTTTTATTATCCCTATCCCGACTATAAATTTATGACTACCCTCTATTCGGATGCATATCTTCCGGGCAAAGGAGAATTGTCCAAAAACCTTTGCAACTATGATAGAGACCGAATGGTTCTTTTTGATGAAAAGAACGCTTTTGACGGAACCATTGAAGAGGGTGTATTTTCTGTCTTCGCCAACTCCTATATTGCGGTAATAGGTGACAGACTGGATGTAAAGTACGTGAAGTATTCGAATGACCGTGCACCGGAATATCAGATAAGAACCGAGATTTGCAGAGATATAAATGGGCATATAGACGTGAGAAAACACCCGTTATCCAAAGCGGCAGAGGAACATGTCAGACAAATGGAGGTGGCTTACGGTAATCTGCGCCAGCGCTATGAGGGCAGTGATCTGTTTGTGAACAAATGTGAATTACATGAGCGCAAAAACAAAGTATGGGCTTCCTTTGAGTTTGTATCGGGAGTACCGTTGTCGGAACTTATGGACAAGTGTCTGGAAAAAGATGATTTGGAAGGATTTCATGCACTGTTTAAGCAGTATGTGGAAAAGATAGGCTATAACCCCGAATTTCCGGTATCGGACTTTGATATGGTATTTTCCAATATTCTTGTCAAAGGGGATAAATGGACCGTAATTGATTACGAGTGGACCTTCGGGAAGGAAGTAAGCACAAAGGAACTCGCCTTCCGGGCAATATACTGCTATCTCCTTGAAGATGAAAAAAGAAATAAATTAAATGTCGATTTAATTTTAAAAGAACTGGAAATAACCGAAGCAGACGCACAAAGTTTCCGCGAGCAGGAAATGGACTTCCAGAAATTTGTGACCGGAAAAAGACTTTCTCTGGCGGAAATGAGAAATAAAATCGGTCATCAGATTTTGAATCCTATGAAATGGGTAGAGAAATGTCAGGCGGAAGATTCTGTATTTAAGGTTCAGATTTATGAAGATTGCGGCAATGGTTATAGCGAAGAAAACTCATATTTCATTCCGGAAGCATATCAGGCTGAAAATGAAATTGAGACAGAGATTGCTGTCAGCGGCAATGTTGCTACGCTTCGTATTGATCCGGCCATGGACAGTTGCATTGTGAAAATAAAAGAGATGCTTTGGAACGGTGTTCCGGTTCCGATGCAGAACCGGAAGATGATTGTCGTAAACGGAAAGGCGGCGGGAAACGGAACCTATATTTTCCCGACCACGGATCCCAATATTAATATCCGTGTGAGTGAACTGCCGGAGCGGAAAGCAGAAAATATTCTGTTTGTAAAAATGGATGTGAACCGTATCGCTGCAGATATGGCGCAGGATTTGGCCGCATCTGTAAAGAAATTGATATAACCGGAAGGGATATCTATGGGGACTGCAAGTGACTTAAAGGAGAAGGTAAAACAGATATTGAAAGATAGGTGCGGTCGTGAATACGAGCGCACCTATTGTCATGCCCTTGCAACTTCGGGATATTCCAACGTGATTGCTTTGGCTGAAGAAAAGTTCCTGAGAGAATGGGAAAAGCAAGCGGATAAGAAGACGGCAGCCGAGTGTTATATAGTGAAATATAACTGGGAACAGACCATTTCGCCGGAAAGGGTTTTGGCTACTTCTGCTGCAGAGGTAATTGTGTTTGTGGAAGAAGGGGCGCATCTGAGAGAAGAGGCGGTCCGAATCATTGGCATGTGGGCAGAAAATCATCCTTGGCAACAGCTTTTTTATGGAGATGAGGATGTACAGGAAACAGAGAAAAAAAGAGAAACGCCCTGGCTGAAACCGGAGTGGTCGCCTCAATTTTTGGAGTCTGTGTTTTATTTTGGCGGTGTGTTGGCTGTCAGAAGAGAGACGCTAAAACAGGTGCTGAAACAGTCGGGTGAGGAAATGAGAATGGACTGTCTGGGAAAACTTCTGGCAGAATGTGCGGGTGGTAAGGAAAAACGCAGAGGGGACGGAAGAGAAAATATCGGACACATTCCTTATGTATTATGTCACCACGGAAGTTTTGCAGATTATGAGAAATATTTGAATGCATATATAAATAGGATGCAGGAGCCGGTGCATGAAAACAATGAAATAACAAGTGTTATAATACCTAGCAAAGACCATCCCGAAGTGCTGGAACGGAATATCCGCTCGCTTGTGAAAACCACGCTTGGAGTGCCGCTTGAAATTATTATCGTGGATAATGGCAGCAATGAAGATAACCGGAGAAAAGTACAACGGTTGCTTGACGAACTGAGCTGGCATAAAGTGCAATACATTTATGAACCTATGGAGTTTCATTTTTCCAAAATGTGTAATTTAGGTGCGGCTAAAGCGGAAGGCAAGTATTTGCTTTTTTTGAATGATGATACAGAGGCAGTAAAGGAAGGTTGGATGGAAGCCCTTCGTGCACAGGCGGCGAAAAAGCAGGTGGGTGCGGTAGGAGCTAAACTTCTCTATCCGGATTCGGATAAAATCCAGCATGCGGGGATTGTGAACATTCCTATGGGACCGGTGCACAAACTGCAATTCCGGTCAGATAATAACACCTATTATTTTAAAAAGAACAGGGTGCGGAGCAATGTGATTGCAGTGACAGGGGCCTGTTTGATGGTGGAAAAAGAAAAGTTCTGTGAGGCCGGTGGTTTTTCGGAAGAATTGCCGGTGGCTTTTAACGATGTGGATCTTTGCTTTTCTCTTTATGAAAAAGGATATTATAATGTAGTGTGCAATGATGTGGTGTTGTATCATCACGAATCCTTAAGCCGTGGGGACGACGAGGCTCCCGAGAAATTGGAGCGGCTTGACGGAGAACGCAGAAAACTTTATCAGCGTCA
>CAYRLN010000039.1:0-8950 GCA_964425065.1 uncultured Lachnospiraceae bacterium
CATTGCGGAAGAAGGAAAGAAGATTTTTGTAAACGGTCATCCGGAATATGACCGCTACACCTTGAATAATGAATATTTCAGGGATTTGAATAAAGGGTTGCCGATTCATGTGCCCTATAATTATTATCCGGGTGACAATCCTGAGGAGAAACCGCTGCTGCAGTGGCGTTCCCACAGCAATAACCTTTACAGCAACTGGCTGAATTATTATGTTTATCAGATGACACCTTACGAGCTGTAAGAATAATCGAAAGATGAGGAGAGGAAAATGAATTATAAGGTTTTGGCACTAATGATTATCGGCATTACTTTTTTATTTGACACATGGATGAAATATCTGAATTTGTTGGCTTTAAAAAGAGAGATTCCCGATAATGTAAAAGACATTTACAACAAAGAAGAATATGAGAAGTGGATGGAATATTACAAGGAAAAATGCAAATTGTCCTTTGTAAGACATCTTGTAAGCTATGTAATTACCTTTGTACTGATTGGATTTGATGTATATGCCCTTTTGCTGGGTCTTACCGGTGTGGAAAATGTGTATACCGCGGCGGTGGTAATCACTATTATTGATACCGTTATTTCCATGCTGTGGTCCATTCCCTTTTCTTATAAGGCAGATATGGGAATCGAGCAGAAGTATGGTTTTAACAGAATGACAAAAAAGACTTTTGCGATTGATTGCATCAAGGACTTGGTGATTAATCTGATGCTGATGTGTGGATTAATCTGCATTTTTGTTTTATTACATACCACGTTGGGAGATTGGATGCTGGTGGCATTTATAGGGGTAATGCTTTTAATATCGCTTATTATGGTGTTTATTTCTCCTTTTATGGCGAAGATTTACAACAAATTAGAGCCCCTTCCTGAGGGAGAACTGAGGGATAAGTTGACCGCACTTTTGGAGAGCAACGGATGTACCGTAAAAGATATCAAGGTATCTGACGGTTCGAAAAGATCTTCCAAGGCAAACGCTTATTTTTCCGGTTTCGGAAAGACCAAAACGATTGTGTTGTTTGACACATTGCTTGAACAGATGACGGAAGATGAAATTGTGGCTGTTTTCGCCCATGAGATGGGACATAACAAGCACAAGGATACTTTGAAATTGTATTGCATTAATATCTTAAATATTGTGCTGATGGTAGTGATGGCATGGGTGCTTGTTTCCTTCCCGGAAATTTATGGGGATTTTGGATTTGAGACCATGAACTATGGTTTTGCCTTTGTTTTACTGGGAACGGTTTGCATGTCTTTCACATCATTTTTTGTGGGAATGATTATCAGCGTGTTTGCCAGAAAATTTGAATATGCGGCAGACCGTTATGCAGCGGAAAACGGTTATGGTGAGGCGCTTATTTCCGGCCTCAAAAAATTGACCAAGAATAATTTCGCCTGTCTGACACCACACCCCATTGTGGTGAAATTGACTTATGACCATCCTACAACCAGCGAAAGAATCGCATATCTTGAGAAATGTATGGAGAAGAATAACGATGGCAAATAAAGTCGGTTGGTTCGCAAGACCACCTAAATTTAAAAACAGATTGATAGTAATGATTTTGGGAGTGATTACCCAGGGACTTGGCTTGTCTTTGCTTTTGCAGATTGACCTTGGAACAGATCCCTGTTCCTGCCTGACGCTTGGGGTAATTAACTATTTGCCCGTAACTTTCGGAACAGCACAGCTTTTGTGTCACTTAGTGACCTTTACCTTTGTGCTGATTTTTGACCGAAGTAAAATCGGTTTTGGAACCATTGGAAACATGGTTTGTCTTGGTTACATATCGGACTTTTTTACATTAATATGGGATAAAGTGATCCCGGAAGGATTTTTTAAAGAAGGCTACATGGACTGGATTTGTCTGCTTCCCGCACTGCTCATTTTTATCAGCGGAGCCGCAGCGTATATGACAGCGGATTTGGGAATGTCTCCCTATGACGGACTTCCCTTTATCATCTCCGAACACTTGCCCAAGGTGCCCTTTAAACTGGTGCGTATTGTCTGGGATACCAGTTTTATGGTAGTGGGATTTTTGCTCGGTGGAGTAGTTGGCGTGGTAACCATATTTGTAGCCTTTTTCTTAGGACCCGTTATTGCATGGTTCCAAAAGAAATTGGCAGTATTTATTTCATAAAACAAACCGGCAAGGCATGAGATTTCTCATGCCTTGAAGTGCTAAGGAGGTATTTGTATGATTTTCGGCGTGGATTATTATCCCGAGCATTGGGATAAAACAGAATGGGAAAAGCATGTGCGCCTGATGAAAGAGGGCGGTTTTAATACGGTGCGGATGGGGGAATTCGCATGGAAAATCATGGAGCGGAAGGAAGGGCAGTTTGACTTTTCTTTGTTTGACGAAGCCATGGAAGGCCTGAAAGAAGCAGACGTAAAAGTGATTTTAGGCACACCTACCGCAACCCCTCCAAAATGGCTGGCTGATAAATATGACATTTTACAGAGGGATAAATTCGGCAGAAAGCGGGAGTTTGGTTCCCGCAGGGAATGCTGTGCAAACAATCCGGATTATCAGCGGTATTCTTGGAAAATCGTGGAGGAGATGGCGGCCCATTTTAAGGGAAACGGGCAGGTGATTGGCTGGCAGATTGACAACGAATTTGGCTGTCATGCTTCTACCAGATGTTATTGCGACCATTGTAAGAAAGCATTCCAACAGTATTTGGAAGAGAAGTATAAGGACATAGCGGAACTGAACCGCCGCATGGGAACGGTGTTCTGGGGGCATGAGTATGATTCCTTTGAAGAGGTGATTTTGCCTGCCTACCATTCCTGTGACGGGGAACTGGGGGGTGTCATGGGACATAACCCTTCTCTTGGCTTGGAATATCGCCGTTTTGCGTCCCAGTCCTGGGTGGATTATCAAAAGAAACAGATTGAGATTATCCGCAAATATTCGGATGCTCCCATCACCCACAATCTGATGGGACATTTTGCGGACATTGATTATTATAAACTTTCCGAGGACTTGGATTATGTGTCCTGGGACAATTATCCCGACAACCAGTGGGGAGATTCCCAATATGAATACGTGTCCATGGCAAATGAAAACATGTATGGTGCCAAGGAGAAAAACTTTATTGTTATGGAACAGCAGGCAGGTCCCGCAGGCTGGGAAAAGGTGGGACAGACCCCCCGCCCCGGTCAGCTTCGCCTTTGGACCTGGCAGGCAGTGGCACACGGCGCAGAAGGAATCGTTTATTTCCGTTTCCGCACCGCGTTATTTGGCATGGAACAGTATTGGTATGGGGTGCTGGATCACGACGGCGTGCCCCGCAGAAGATTTTATGAATTAAAACAGACGGGGGAAGAACTGAAGAAACTGGAATCCTATATTGCAGGGGAAGAAAATGAGTACGATGCCCTGGTGGTGAAATCCTATGACCATGTGTGGGCCCATGAAATGACACAGCACGCGGCGGGGTATGATTACAGGGATTTACTGTATGCCTATTACAAGGCAAATACCGATTTGAACATAATGACGGCAGTGGGGAACCTGACAACGGCAGAGAAATTGCAGAAATATAAAGTAGTGTTCATGCCCTCCCATAATCTGCTTTCTGACGCAGAGGCGGCAGAAGTGAAAAAATATGTGCAGCAGGGCGGTATTCTGGTGACAACTTTCCGCAGCGGAACCAGAAATGAGGACAACGTGATCAGACCCACAGTGGTTCCCGGTGTGTTTGCAGACATTGCAGGAATCGAAGTTTCTGAGTTTGATGCACCCAGGAAGGAAGTGTCCGTGACAGGAGCCTTTGATGCAAAAGCCCACATTTGGTGTGATGTGATTGAACCGAAAACGGCACAGGTAATTTGCACTTATGACAGTGAATATTACAAAGAAAAAGCTGCAATTACGGTGAATGCTTACGGCAAAGGTAAAGTATTTTACGTGGGCTGCGACTTGGATGAACAGGGACAGCTTGAACTGGCGAAAATCATAGCACAGGAAGCGGATATTGTGACAACCAAACTGCCCAAAGGTGTGGAACTGGTAAACAGAAAACATTGTTTTGTGCTGATGAATCACAATGAAGAACCGGTACAGACGGGAATTGTAGGAAAATCCTTGCTCACAGGGGAAGATTTTGGAGGCAAACTGGAAGGCTTTGGCGTGGAAGTACTGGAGAAATAAAGCAGGCAGCTTTGACAGAAAAGTTTGCATGCGATAGGAGAGAGGGACACTTTATGCAAGTTAATTTGCAAAATACATTACAATTTCACTGGACTTGGAGAACCTATCAGAAGCGTGTGCTGGACAGGGCAGATAGTTATTTGAAGGACAAAAGAATCCATGTGGTTGCAGCCCCCGGATCGGGAAAAACCATTCTCGGCATTGAATTAATCCGCAGGGTAAATCAGGCCACCTTGGTTTTGGCTCCCAGCATTACCATCCGTGACCAATGGTTGGACCGTATTATGGAGGCTTATCTGCCGGAAGGATATGATACAACAGGTCTTTTATCAAACAGTATTAAAAATCCGGCGGTGATTACGGCAATTACTTATCAGGCTCTTCACAGCGGAATGACAAAATACAAAGGAAAATTGAAGGACGAAGGCGAGGAAGGGGCAGAAAAAGAAGAGGATGTGGATTTCTCGGATTTTGACTTACTGGGAACTGTGCGCCGAATGGGAATCAAAACCCTTTGTCTGGATGAGGCCCATCACCTGCGCAGTGAGTGGTGGAAAGCGTTGGAGGAACTGGTGGCGGCCATTCCGGACATGACCATTATATCCCTGACCGCAACACCTCCTTATGATTCCACGCCGGCACAGTGGCAGAGGTATGTGGGACTTTGCGGCCCTATTGATGAAGAAATTATTGTTCCGGAACTGGTAAAGGAAAAGAGTCTTTGTCCGCATCAGGACTATGTATATTTTAATATGCCCACAGAGGAAGAGAAGAAGGCTGTCTTAACTTTCCGTGACGAAGCCGCCAAAGTGGCAAAGGAAATTACCAATGATGCAGAATTTGCCCATGTAATCAGCACCCATGGAGGTCTTTCCAATCCCAAGGGATACGCAGATAAATTTTTGGAAAATCCCCAGTACCTTACGGCACTTTTGGTGTTTTTGCATTCCAGAGGAATTGTTTATTCCAAGGAGCTGCTTAACATGATCGGGGAGGGCACCAGACTGCCTGCTATGACTATGCAGTGGCTGGAAATCCTGCTCCAGGGATTTTTGTATGAGGACACAGACAGTTACCTGTGCACAAAAGAATACAGGGAAACTATGATTTCCAAACTGAAAACCCATGGCCTCATACAAAAGAAAAAAGTTTGTCTTGTGGCAAACGATGAAATCAGCAAGTTGATTACCGGTTCCAAAGGGAAAATCAGCAGTATTTTGGAAGTGACCCGGGCAGAATACGAGAATCTGGGCAGTGAATTGCGCCTGCTTATTTTGACGGATTACATAAAAAGAGATTATTTATCTGCCGTCGGAAATCTGGATAAAGGAGTGAACGAACTGGGAGTAATTCCCATTTTTGAGAATCTCCGCAGAACCTTTTCCGGTGTGTTGAATAAAAAAAATACAACCTCCAAGGGAGAGAGAATTACCTCCGGTGATTTGCGCATCGGTGTGCTCAGCGGAACCATTGTCATGATTCCCGACTGTGCGAAAGAGGCCCTTCAAAAGATGATTGACGAAGAAGGCGTAAAGGGCAATATGAAAGAATGCTGTGACGGTGCTTACTGGCAGGTGAGTATCTCGGGCAGTGAAAATACCATTGCCTCCATGGTGACAAAACTTTTTAATGAAGGTTACATCCGTGTGCTGATCGGAACCAAATCCCTGCTTGGGGAAGGATGGGATTCGCCCTGTATCAATTCCCTGATTTTAGCATCCTTTGTAGGCTCTTTCATGCTCAGTAACCAGATGAGGGGACGTGCCATCAGAACCCAGAAAGGAAATCCTGATAAGGTCAGCAATATCTGGCATTTGATTTGCATGGAACCGGAGAGAACCGGAGAGGATGCCAAAGGAAAAACACGGGTGGAAACAGAACAAATAGAATCCACAGATTTTACCACACTTCGCAGACGATTTGAAGGATTCCTTGGCGTGCACTACGAAAAGAACGTAATCGAAAACAGGCTGGACAGATTAAGCTATATTAAACCGCCCTATACAGCGCCTATGTTGGAAAAAATCAACGGACAGATGGAAGTGCTTGCCTCCGACAGAGAGGGACTAAAAAAGCGGTGGGAGGATTCCCTGGCACCTCTTACCGATATGGAGGTGGCAGTGGAAGCCGGTGCAGATAAGGATTACTTTAAACCCGGCAGATTGTTCTTTGGCGCCCTGTTTAAGGGGATTATGTGGGCAGTTTTGTTTGTTCTGGTGTGCGGATTCGGACTGATACCTGCTATTGTAAGTGGAAAAGCAGGGATTCTGATTGGTCTTTGGAAAGTGCTTTTGACCGGATTTTTGATTTTCACGGGAATAAAAGCCACAGGGCAGTTTATAAGACTCAGTGTGTTTGCGTCCCCGGCTAAATATATGAAAGCCATAGGTAAATGTGTGTTGAAAGCGCTGAAACGCAGTGGAAATATCGTGAGTGAGGATACCTCGGTGGGTGTGGATGAATCCGAGACGGTTATGAGTTACATATATTTAAAGGGTGGCAGTGAGAGAGAGAAAGACGTTTTCGCCCAGTGTATCTATGAATTTTTCGGTACGGTGGAGAAGCAAAGATACATTTTAAAGGCCAAGGGCGGTGTGCCAAAACTTTGTAAGTATTACTGCGTGCCGGAGATGTTCGGTAAGAAAAAAGAGGACGCCCTGCTGTTTCATGGCCTTGTGAAGAAATACGTGGGCAATTATGAACTTATTTATACAAAGAGTGAAGGCGGGAAGGGCGAACTTTTGTCGGCAAGAATCTGTTCTGTGGCCAATAAAGGGGAGCGCTGTGTGGATAAGAAAAAGAAGGTTGTAAACGCAGAATAAGGAAAACGAGTATTTCCGTGTCAGACAGACAGGAGATACTCGTTTTCTTATACCCATTTCGGGCAAGTTTTTTATTTATCATTTACATTCTTTTGTGCAGTGGAGAGCATCAGTTTGATACGGTTAAGCTGGTTTACTTCACTGGCACCGGGGTCGTAGTCAATGGCTACGATGTTGGACTCGGGATACGCCTTGCGCAGAGCCTTGATAACACCTTTACCTACCACATGGTTAGGCAGGCAGGCGAAGGGCTGGCAGCAAACAATGTTGGGAACACCGCTGTGAATCAGTTCCACCATTTCACCGGTTAAGAACCAGCCTTCACCGGTCTGGTTTCCGATGGATACGATGGGCTTCGCATATTCTACTAAATTGTAGATGGAGGCAGGCGGGTCGAAATGTTTACTCTTTTCAAATTCTTTGTGTGCCGCACCGCGGAGTTTTTCGATGGCCCATATACCAAGTTTGGCAATAGAAGCAGATTTTTTGCTCATACCCAGTTCGTCCGCTTTGTAAATCTGGTTGTAGAAACAGTAGAGCATGAAGTCAATCAAATCGGGCATCACTGCTTCGGCACCCTCCGATTCCAAAAGTTCTACCAGATGATTGTTGCCGGCAGGAGAGAACTTAACCAAAATCTCACCGACAATACCAACTCTTGGCTTTTTCACATCTGTGACGGGGATTGCATCAAAATCCCGGATGATTTCACGGCAAAGTTTATTAAACTTAGAAAAACTGATATGTTTTGCTGAGACGAAATCCTGCGTGACAGCAACCCATTTCTTATGTACTTCGTTTACACTGCCGGGCACTGCTTCATAGGGGCGCATACGGTATACGCAGCGCATGAAAATATCTCCGAAAATAGCAGCACAGCAAACACGAAGAAGTAAGTCTGCATTCAGGTGGAAACCGGGATTTGTTTCGATACCGCCAAGGTTTAAGGAAATGACGGGAATATGTCCCATTCCGGCCTTTTCCAAAGCACGGCGGATAAATCCAATGTAGTTGGAAGCACGGCAACCGCCACCGGTTTGTGTAATGATAAGGGCAGTTTTGTTTAAGTCATATTTACCGGATTGCAATGCTTCCATCAATTGTCCCACAACCAAAAGGGAAGGATAGCAGGCATCATTATTTACGTATTTCAATCCTACATCCACGGAGTGCTTGTTATCGTTTGTCAGAACTTCGAAATTGTAACCACAGGCCCGGAAAGCTGCCGCCACCACATCAAAGTGGATGGGGGACATCTGGGGACAGAGGATGGTGTAGTTTTTGCGCATTTCCTCGGTAAACTGCACTTTATTTATGGCAGAGGAACGAATCTCTCTTTTTTTATTCTGTTTTTCCTTTACCTTTAAGGCGGACAGCAGGGAACGGATACGGATTCTTGCTGCGCCAAGGTTGTTTACTTCGTCAATCTTTAAGCAGGTATAGATTTTATCGGAACCGGATAAGATATCATTTACCTGGTCTGTGGTAACCGCATCCAGGCCGCAGCCAAAGGAGTTGAGCTGGATTAAGTCAAGGTTTTCCACTGTTTTTACATAACTGGCTGCCGCATATAAACGGGAATGGTACATCCACTGGTCCATAACGATAAGAGGACGCTCGGGACTTGCCAGATGGGAAATGGAATCTTCCGTCAGCACCGCAATGTCATAAGAGGTAATGAGTTCCGGAATACCATGGTTGATTTCCGGGTCAATATGATAGGGGCGTCCGGCAAGGACAATACCGCGCTTACCGGTTTCGTCCAGCCAGCGGAGAGTTTCTTCCCCTTTTGTCATGATGTCCTTGCGCGCAGCCGCCATTTCATCCCAGCCGGCCTGTACAGCCGCTTTAATTTCAGCCGCAGGCAGCTCTTTGAATTCTTTTATCAGGGCCGCGGAAATAGTCTCCGTGTCGCGGAAAGACATAAAGGGATTGCGGAATATCACTTCACCTCTACCGATTTCG
>CAYRLN010000040.1:0-8764 GCA_964425065.1 uncultured Lachnospiraceae bacterium
TGTAGACGGTGCCAGAAGATTTATTGTAAGAGTATGGAATTTCCTTACGAATGCAGAAAATATTTCCGATGTAAACAAAGATGAAATCACAAAGGTTTACCATCAGACAGTGAAGAAGGTCACCAATGACTTCGAGGTACTTGGCTTTAATACAGCCATCAGCCAGATGATGATTTTCATCAATCATCTTTATAAAGTAGGCACATGCCCCAAGGAATATGCCGAAGGATTTGTAAAGATGTTCTCCTGTATCTGTCCTTTTGTGGGTGAGGAACTTTGGCAGATTCTCGGTCATGACAACACCATTGCATACGAAGCATGGCCCACATATGATGAGGCACTTACCGTTGATAACGAGATTGAAATTGCAGTCCAGATTAACGGAAAGACAAGAGCCCAGCTTATGATTGCAAAAGATGAGGACAAAGATGTTGTTATTGCAAAGGCAAAAGAGGCACTTGGAGATAAACTTACCGGAACCATTGTAAAAGAAATTTACGTACCCGGAAGAATTGTAAATATTGTAGTAAAACCCTAACGGAAACCCTTCTTGGGAAAAACGTAAAAGAAAAACGTAAAAGAAAAGCGTCACTTGTGTGGCGCTTTTTTCATAATTTCATCCATCTTTGCCAGTTCCTCGGGAGAACTGTATTTCCGGATTGCCGCTATGATGGTTTGTATTTCGAGAGGGGTGAAGGTGAGATTCTTTGCCTTTGCTTTTTTCATGACGGTCAGGATGTAAGGCATCATTTCCTTTTGGGATTTTCCGTGACCGCCGGAGGCCAGTTCACCCAGAAATTCCAGTTTTTCTTTGGGAATGTGTTGGACAGATGGGTCGTTCATCCAACGGGCATTTTGCGAGGATCCGTTATTGCTTTCCATAGGGGACTCTCCTTTGAATAAAAATTATGTTTTCGTGTTGTCATCTGAATTTTGGAACATTTGAAACAGATTAAGCATATCCGTTCCGTTCCCACCAAAGAATCCGGACAGCATATCCGCGTTTGGAACTCCTTCACCATCCGGAAACATTTCTTTCATCATGGACATCATTTCCATCATATTTTGGTAGTTTTCAAATGTGGAAAACAGGTTTTCCATTTGTTTCACTTTCCCTTTTTCTTCCGGGGAACAGTAAGGAAGAATATCACCGAGCAGGGTATGTGCGTCATAAGAGCCGGAAAAAGGTGGAATATTGTATTTGTTGAAATAGGAGAGAGTGTATTGAAGTTCAAGGTATTTAATGTATACAGCAATATGACGCTGTATGGAGGTGTCAAAAAAAGGCATGGTAATCTTTAACATTCTGATATGATTATTGGTAAAGAGGGTATCAAATGCCAAGACTCTGTCATGCTCATTATGTTCCATTCGGTTCCTTTCCGGGAGACGCATAACCTCCGCTCTTGGTGATTTTCAGGGGAACCCCTGTATTTTATCTTATGAAAGTAGTCTTAAAAGTATACATAGGCCCCTTTCGGAGCCTATGCACTTTACTGCTTCAAATTAGCAGTTACCGTTATTTCCGCAGAAACAGGAGATAAGAAGAATCCAGATCAACCATTCGCAGCTGTTGTTACCACAGCCGTTGTTGCCGCTAAAGATGCCGTTACCGCAGCCACAATCATTATTGTTGCCGAAGAAAGACAGAAGAAGGATGATCCAGATAATGTTGCAACCGCAACCCATACCACAAGAATTGTTTGAGACTGAATTGCAGCCACAGTTGTTAGCAGTTAAATCGCTCATTTTAATTTCCTCCAAGGGATTGATTATGCTTTATACTATGTGGTGTGGCATGTCAATGTTTCTCTTTTTTAAAAATAAAATTAAAAAAAATTTTGCGCAATATATTGGGATAAGACTTGCATAAATTTCTAGATATAGTAAAATAAAGATATATGTAATAAAATGGGGTTAAGTGTAGATTCATCCTATTGGAGGATTTTAAAGATGGGAGAATGGACGGTATCCGGAAGAAATTTCCGTACCAAAACAGAATATGAGGCGGCAAAAAAAGATGCCGAATATATAGAACAAATAAAGCGCAGATATGACCTTAGCAAAAAATCAGGGTATGAACAACTGCTTCGGGATTTACAGGCAAAAAAGTACCGTTTCAGGACGATTTTGGGAACAGACTTTGAAGATTCCGTGCAGGAAAAAATACAGAGGTTTGAGCAAAATCCTTCCGGTTCAAAAACAACCGGGAAAAAGAAAAACAACGGAAAAAGAAAAAAGAAGACACGTCTTGAAGATTACGATAAAGACATGCAGAAAATTATTAAAGCGGAACTGAAAAAGCAGGAACAAAGAAGAAAATTATTGCTTGCTTCCTGTGTCAGTGTTGCTTTGGTTTGCTTTGGGTATCTTGGATTTTATTATTACGAGGCGTACAAAAGTGAAACGGCTTATAACGAGTTGGCGGAACTTAAGTCCAAGGAGCCCGCTGTGAAGGAGGAAGATTCCGGTCAAACCGTGGTCATAAATTATGTGGATGAGACCAAAACTCCTGTTCCGGAAGTACTTGAAGAATATAAAAATTTATATAACAAGAATAAAGGTCTAATCGGATGGATAAAAATTGCCGATACAAATATAGATTATCCTGTCATGCAAGCTGCGGACAATGAATATTATCTGAGGCGGAATTTTGAACAGGAATATGACAAGAACGGGTGTATCTTTTTGGACAAGGATTGTGATGTCATTGACAGGAGCACTAATTTGATTGTTTACGGGCATCATATGAACAGTGGAAAAATGTTTGGTAAGCTGGACAAATATTACGGTTCCAAAGATTCCTACGAAAAGTACAAGTACATAGAGTTTGATACCATTTATGAAAAGGGAACTTACGAAGTTATGTATGTGTTCCGCTCCAAAATCTATGAAGAAGATGAGATTGTTTTTAAATATTATCAGTTCATTGATGTGGGTTCGGAAACGGAGTTTGATTCCAATATGAGGGAAATGGCTGAGATGTCTTTGTATGATACCGGAGTAACGGCGAAATACGGTGATGAACTTTTGACATTGTCAACTTGTGATTATTACACTGACTACGGCAGATTTGTGGTGGTCGCAAAAAGAATAAAATAATGTTGTGGTTACTTTAGAGGAAGGGTAAGGAGAAACAGCATGGCAAAGAAGACAAAGAAGAACTTAAAATTACGCAAACAGATTCGCAGAACAATGGGAACCATATGTTTGATTACGGCGATTATTGTTGCAGCGATTCCCGTTCCGGAAGCAGAAGCGGCAAACGCAAACGGGGAGGGCGTAAAATATACATGGGAGAATCAAATTTGGAAAGATGACATGGAATCTGCAAGCACCAAGCAGACCAGTTCCATTCCGGTTGTAGATGCGGATTGTGAAGAAATCTATACCACCGGTGACGGTACATTCCAGTTTGCATATGTAAATGAGTCTTCGTCCAGTTCCAACAAGATTGCGGTTATTTTGGGATATAACGGCAGAAATCTTGTGAATAACTATCTGGAAATTCCGGACGAGGTGGATGCTTATACAAAATACAATAACAACCAGGGTTCCTTTGAAGGGTATGTTGCTGTCAGCAAGTCCAAGAAGCCTTTGTTCTATGCTGTATATGAGGATGTTCCCAAAGAGGACGAGGAGGGAAACAAAATCATAGATTCGGTAACCGGCGAAGTTGTGACAGAGCGGGTGATTTCGGAATATCGTCCATGTTATTACAATGACAGAAACAGTTGGCAGAACTTGGATCTCACTAAATTTTTCTACTATGATTCTGCCACAACATCTTATAAAGAAACGGCAACCGACAACGAGCAGTGGATTAAAAATATAAAAGTATTTTACATCGGCAACCAGACTTTGGAGAGCGTAGAGGGAACAGATGCCGGTGCGGTTCAAGGTTGGAAAGTTGCACAGGAACAGGGCAAAATCAATACAGATCCTCTCAAAGGTATTTTTGCAAATAATACCAATATCAAAACCCTTGTCATTGGAGAGTATTTGAAAGGTATCGGTAACTGGGCCTTTTATGCCTGTGGCGGTCTTGATACGGTTACTCTTGGAAACGGTTTGGAAGAAATCGGTAAAGCGGCATTTGCGGACTGTATTAACTTAAAGAAAGTGGATATTCCGTTCCTTTCCAATATTACATTTATTGCGGATTATGCATTCCAGAACTGTCAGGCGCTGACCAGTTTCACCATGCCGGCAAGTATCCAGTATATTTATGACCATGCTTTCGACGGTTGTTGGGCACTTGCCAATTTGGATATTGCAGGTACAACCCAGGGGGCTAATGTTAACCTGAAAGATTTGGGATATTATGTGTTTAAAGGCTGTACGTCTTTGCAGAAGATTACAATTCCGGCCTCTTTTGTGGGTGACACATCCAACGCCTATAAACTTGCTCTGAACAACTTTAAAGATTGTAGCAATCTGCGTTGTATAACCATTCAGACGGCACCTTCGGCCCTTCGTTCCGATACGGAGCCGGTTGCCACAACGGGAATAGACGGTGATGCATATACAGTTGAAGATTTTAAGAGTCAGGTGCATTCCACCTTCTATTTTGAATGTGTTGACAACTCCAAGTCCCACGAGTTTACCAGGGGTAATGCGATTGCGTTTAAATATGCGGATGAAGATAAATATGAAGTGATTATTGTTGATGAAGACTCCGGCAATACGATTCTTTATCAGGTGAATTCAGAAAATCAGTTGTTGTACTTTGAAATGTCCGGCCCGGTTGAAGAGGTTACAATTCCTGCAAATGTAGGTCCTTATGGTATTTCGGAGATTAATTCGGGAAGTTTTTCCGGCAACTGTTTTCTTGAAAAGATTGTAATTCCTTCGACAGTGACAGCAATTAACGATGAAGCGTTCAAGGGATGTCACAATCTGAAACATGTTATTTTTGAAAGTGCCGGTAATATTAAAAAAATCGGTGAGGATGCTTTCGCGACCCAGGTTGTGGATTCCACCCATGCGTTAAGTTCACATTCGTGTCCCGATAAAAATGCAAACGGCACATTTACACTAGATAGTGTACCGACGCTTACCTTTACCGGTACGGTGGGAAGCAACATTGTGCCTTTTAAGTATGCGATGAGTGCAGGCAGCAATATCAATGCAGGTGCACAGCCGAAAACATACATTACCTATTACAGTGGATGGCCGACTAACCTTGAGATTGTGTATAATGCCGACAATGCAAGGGCAGAACTTGTGGATTATCCTACTTTTACAGAACTTACCAGCGGTAAGTATAATACTTCAAGTTATCCTTATATGGAGGATGAATACGAAGATGCGGCAGAGAAGGCATTTGAGCAGTATGAGAAATGGCTTTATGATGACAGTACACAAGTTACGCAGAATCAGTGGTCTATTATCAATGCGGCTCTCAATTTGAATCTTCCGGAAGGTGTTACCGGTTTAAAGAGCGGTATATTTAGCGGTAAAGTATTAAATGATGATACGTTGGAAACGGTAGGTAGTGCGGATACGGAAATTCAAAGTATCACAATGGCTTCCATTGCAGAATTTGAACCGTATACTTTCAGCGGATGTGATGATTTGACAACCATTACCATCACAGGCGGAGCAGAGATTATTGATGATTATGCTTTTGCTGAGGTGCCAAATCTCAAAACCTTCCGTATGTCCAGAGGCGGCGCAAGCATTGGAGATTATGCATTCCAGAACGATACGAAACTCACAAGCGTAACCATTTCTGCTGAAGTGAAGGAACTTGGACTTCGTCCCTTCATAGATTGTACGTCATTGGTTGATGTGTCTTTTGGAGGAGGCCCTTACTTTGTATGTGAGGAGTCCATTATTTACGGAAAAGAAGATGGAGTGAAGACCTCCATTATCCAGTGCTTAGAATCCAGAAGCAAGACGATAAATGCAAAAGAACTGACAGGAATCAAGACGTTGTCAGAAGAAGCGTTTATGGATTGCGGAAAGATCGGTTCCGTGGATTTGTCTATGACTTATTTGGAAAGAATTCCGAAGCATGCTTTTGCAAATACAACATCACTTTTCCAGGTGGTTCTTCCCGGTACATGTAAGAGCATCAGTGACGAAGCCTTCAAAGACAGTGCGGTTCAGTATGTTGAGATTCCGGGCAGTGTAACTTACATTGCACCTTCTGCTTTTGATACGTTTAATGAAGCACAGGTAAATGATCCCGGCTTTAAGCAGATTGAGTTTTATTGCGAGCCTGATTCGGCTGCTGAAACATATGCGAACGAGTATTATAATATTGTAATTTCAGAAAAAGATGTTGAAAAATATTTCACAGTAACATTTTGGGACTATGTGACAGCATCCGGTGCTGCAAGTGACACCCTTTCAATTGTGAAGGAGCAGACCATTCTTTGGCACACAGCAGCAACAGCACCCGACCCGGTTGGACGGGATGGTTACCGGTTCACGGGTTGGTCTCTCGATTTCTCTGATGTCAGCAGAGATATGGATGTATATGCGTTATACGAAAAGATTGACTCTGAAGAGACAAAGTATACAGTAACATTTGTCGACTGGGATGACACCATTCTTTATACACAGACGGTATATCCCGGTGCAGATGCAATTACCCCTCAGAATCCTTCCAGAACCGGGTACACATTCACGGGTTGGAGACCGGCGATTACAAATATTAATGCAGATGTTACCACATATGCACAGTATGAGTATGGAACATGGATTGATTCTGACGGAGACGGTGTTGCTGATAAGGTGGTGGATACTGACACAGGCAGTGGAAACGGAACCGGAACAGGCGGCAATGGTTCCGGAAGTGGTAACACCAATACAACGTTTTATACTCTGACTGTTAAGAACGGTAGTGGTTCCGGAAGTTATGCGGCAGGCGCACAAATTCCTGTTATCGCCAACGAGGCTGCAACCGGTCAGAAATTTGACAAATGGGTGATTGAAAGTGGTAATCCTACATTTGTAAGTTCAACGGTGGGCGCAACATTCCTCACTATGCCGGCAGAAAATGTGACAATTGAAGCTACTTATGCAAAAGATCCGAATTACAGCGGAAGCACGAATTCAGGAAGCAGTAATAACAGCAGCAACGATACGGTTACAGGTTCTACAACCAAGCCCGGCACCATCATTGTTATTGATAAAAATGGTTTATCCAATACCGGTGTTGTCTCCGGTACGGTTTACGGTTCCTCCGATAATTTTGTGATTAAAATTACAGAAGATACGGATGCCACAGAACAGGTATTAAAGGCACTTTTAAATGAATACGGAACAGTGGAAAATTTGAAGTACTTCCCTATGGACATCAGTTTGTACGATTCCACGGGTAAGACGAAGATTACCGATACAAGTGGTCTTTCTATTCAGATTACCTTACCTTTACCGGATTCCATGATTAAATATGCCGGAAATAATAAGGTGGCGGGTGTTGTAAATGAAAGATTGGACAAACTGTCTACCAGATTTGCAACGATTGACGGTGTTCCCTGTGTAACTTTTACAGCAGAGCATTTCTCACCTTATGTAATCTATGTGGATGTTTCTGATTTATCTTCAACGGGAACAATCGATGAATCACCTAAGACCGGTGATATTCATCCCAAGTGGTTTTTGGTTATGGGACTTGGATGCCTTGGAATATTCTTATTCCTTAAGAGAGATAAAAAAGAAAAATATGTAGTGGCTTAAATTTCTGATGAGGGAATGAAGCAGGATGAAAAAAGCGATTCGTAAAGTGGTCGGTGTGTTACTGCTGGTGACAGCACTGGTAGTAACACAGATTCCGGCGCAAGAGGTGGCGGCAGATACGTCTGTTGCGTCAGACTTTCAATTGAATGGAAGCACTTTGGTTAAGTATGTAGGCACGGCAAGCGTCGTGTCTGTTCCTGCTACGGTAAACCGAATCGGAGAGGAAGCGTTCGCCGGAAATACAACGATTAAAAGCATCTCTTTTAAAGGAGAGGTAGAAGAAATTGCATACCGGGCTTTTGCCGGATGCAGTGAATTAAAGGAGATAACAATTCCCGACTCTGTAGTAAAATTGGGAAATGGAGCTTTTTCCGATTGTACCTCACTAAAACAGGTTGAATTCGGAGAGAGTCTGAAAACATTGGGAATTGGTGTGTTTGCAGGATGTAGCAGCTTAAAGGAAATTATTATTGATAAAGACCATGAATATTTTACTGTTTCGGATGGATGCCTGTACGATAAAGATATTACCAAACTTTATTTGATGATACCGGTGAGAGAAAAAGAAACTTATTCCATGCCCTCAACGGTAACTGACATTGCAGAGTATGCATTTTGGGGCTGCAACAGTGTAAAAAATCTTTCCATAAGCAATATTATAGAAGAAATTCCTGCGTTTGCATTCAGCAATTGTAAATCGTTACAGGCGGTATCCATTCCTGCCTCGGTAAGAAGAATTGATTTAAAGGCCTTTGAGGATTGTGTAAATTTGAAAAATGTATGGATTCCGAGTCAGGTGAATTGGATTCATGACACGGCCTTTGACGGATGCCCGAAATTGAATATTATTGCAGACATTGGTACGTATGCGTATGGCTATTTTGAAGAATGGCAGGAGAGATTCAGTGACCAGTCCGAATACGAAGATACCGGCAATAATCAAGGGGAAGATATTGACGATACAGAGTATGAGCCGGAGGAAGATACCGGAGATAAGCAGAGCCTTTTGGGACAGACACAGGTTGTTGGAAACAGTGCTTTTTATGAATGCTCATCATTGACATCGATCACC
>CAYRLN010000041.1:0-8701 GCA_964425065.1 uncultured Lachnospiraceae bacterium
GTTACTCTATTATTTTTGTTGGCAGGGACAGTATGGGTTCCTGCAGAAAGGAACTTTTTACGGGAAGAAAAACAAAATATAAGAATTTGCCTCAGACGGTAATTATCTTTATTACTCAGGAGGATATTTTTGGAAAAGATAGGGCAAAATACACCTTTACGGAACAGTGTGAAGAGGTGGCAGATTTAAAGTTGGAAGACGGAACCACAAAAATCTTTTTGAATATGACCAGTAAAAACGGTTCCCCGGAATTGATTAGTCTGTTACAATATATGAAGACAACAGATTTAAATAACCCGGAAATATTGGTAAAGGATAGGCGAATTATAGAGTTGGATGAAATAGTAACTGAAGTGAAGGAATCAGAGGAATGGGAGGACATGGAAATGGACATTCTGGATTATGGACTGGAGCTGGGACTATTGCAGGGAATAGAAAAAGGTAAAGAACTGGGAATGGAGCAAGGGTTGGCAGAAGGAATGGAACAAGGCTTGGCGCAAGGAATGGAGAAAGGCCTGGAGCAAGGCGAATTGTTTACTCAAATAGGACTTATAATCAAAAATTTGCAAAAAGGTATTTCTGTTTCTGCCATCGTAGAATTTATGGGTGTATCAGATCAGATGGTGCTCGAAATAAGGGAGTTAAACAGCCAAGGTTTTAATATCGAAGAGATATGTAAAAAATATATAAATCAAACAGAAAAGAGAGGTTAGCAAAATGGTACATCACATTGTAATGTGGAATTTCAAAGAGGAAGTAAAGGAGCAGGACAAAGAGAGTTTAAAGAAGGAGATGGCAGTTAACCTGAAGGCTTTGGTTGGAAAAGTGCCGGGACTTTTGAGTGTGGATTTTGTGGAAAATCCGGTTCCGTCCAGTACACATGAAATGGCGCTTTTAACAACTTTTGAGAAGGTGGAAGATATTAAAGTATATGCCACCCATCCCGATCATGTATATGTAGCAGATAATTATGTCCGTCCATATACATGCAATCGTGCTTGTCTGGATTATGAGCTGTAGGAGTTGAGTGGTGCATGCACCATATTTTTGCTGTGGCATAGTATAGAGTAATACATGACGGAGCGAGAAATATGGCTTTTTGCAGAACAATTACACACATTGTACAGCCGGGAGATACTCTGTATCGTCTGGCACAGAGATATCAAACTACGGTGCCGGAAATTATTATGAAAAATCCCGGTGTTAACCTTTACAATCTGCAGGTAGGCACCAGATTATCAATTTGTAACGGTCAGGAAAATAATACAGGTGTGCAAGATGAGGTTAGTCTGAATAATGATATGAGACACTCGTGGTTGCAGCACCTTTATTGGGTGAGAATGTTGATGACAAGTCTATTTAAAGATTTAGACGACATGGATGCCGTGGAGGCAAGGACGATGCGTACGCCGGAAGACATCGCAGAGGCCTTCGTACACTTTTATCCGAAAAACCAAATGGAGCAGTTGACAGGGTTATTGTCAGAACATACCGAACTGACAGAGGCGATGATGAGTGCCATGAAGAGCAAAGATATGCAGAGAGTGGATCAGTTGGAACGCCTTTGGTATCAAAATTCAGAAAAACTGGCGGCCTTGCTCAGTAGCATAAACAAAGAATATTCTTACGAGCAATTGATACAGTCTTTCGGAAAGCATTTGGATATGATGAAGAGACAAATGGCGGCTTCTTTAGAAGGTAATTATGATGAAGAAGTAAGAATTTTTGATGAAAACGAAAATCAGTTAATGGAATTGGCTGATTATTTAACTGAGGGTTTACTAAGACAATTTTATAGGTCATAATAGTAGGGGCGTACACTTTTGGTGGCGCCCCTATCTTTTTTTAATGGATACTGATAAAATATTTACGGAAGGACATTGTGTGCAAGAGATGCAGTTTATGGCGGAAAGGAAAGAGATGAAACTTGCTGTAATCAGTGATATACATGGAAATTATAAAGCCTTGGAAGCGTTTGAGGCATACATAGAAGTGCAAAATCCGGATGGAATTATTCTCCTTGGGGATTATTTGACGGATGGCCCATATCCCCAGAGAACATTGAAGATGATATATGACCTTATGCAAAAATATACTTGTTATATGGTGAGAGGAAACAGGGAAGAGTACCTGATTCAAAATTTTCATGAACCGCAGGGGTGGAAGCCTTCATCTGCCAATGGGGCATTGTATTATACTGCATTGAATGTTACACCAAAAGATATTGCGTTTTTTGAAAGTTTACCGATTAGCAGACAGGTACAAATAGAAAACTTTCCGTTGCTTACCATCTGTCATGGAACACCGGATAACAGTCGGGGAAATTTTTTGATAGACGAGGGTGTACGGGAGAAATGTATGCGGACTTTGGAAACGGAATATATGTTGGGAGGACATAGTCATAACCAAGAGATAGATATCCGACATGGAAAAACTTATGTAAACCCGGGTTCCTTGGGACTTGCTGTGGACGGAATAGGAAAAAGGGCTCCTTTTGCTATGCTTTATGGAGAGGAGCAGAATGGAAAAAAGGCGTGGAGGCCTGAACTGATTAATATTCCATATGATGTAGATGGTTATTTGGCAGATTTCGGAAAATGCGGATTGGACGAATACGGAAAAGTGCTAAATCGTGCTGTAAAAAAGACTTTGCTGACAGGAATTAATTATTTTTATTTGAGTGTGGTGGAAGCATGGAAAATATCCGGAAAGAATTCTTCAGAAACTCCTGAGGAAATCTGGAACCGGGTGGCAGAGATATTGGAGGTTTAATATGAAAATTTTACTGACAGCAGTTAATGCGAAGTATATACACTCAAATCCTGCAGTGTACAGTTTGCGTGGATTTGTACCGGAAAATTTGCGGTCCCATGTGGAAATTGCAGAATATACAATCAATCACAGATTGGAAGATATTTTAGGGGATATATACAGACAAAAACCGGATGTAATCGCCTTTTCCTGCTATATTTGGAACTGGGAAATGATACAGAATATTCTTCCGGAACTTCATAAGATACTGCCTCATACTTCTATTTGGCTTGGAGGCCCGGAAGTATCCTTTGATGCAGCAGATATATTAAGATGTTATCCCATGGTTACAGGTATCATGGTGGGAGAAGGAGAGGAAACTTTTGCCGAATTGGTTGGATATTATGCGAAGCAAAATGGAGAACCTTCGGAAGAGATTGTCGAAAGTAAAACGTTGGAGACCATTGCAGGCCTGGTGCTTCCCACCGGGGTAACCAAAGAAAGAGAACTGACAGTTCTGTCAGAAGTGCCCTTTTTATACGAGGATATGCGACCATTTGAAAATCGGATTATCTATTACGAATCCAGTAGGGGATGTCCCTACAGATGCAGTTACTGCCTGTCCTCTATCGATAAAAAATTGCGCCTGCGGGATCTTGGTGTGGTAAAGAAGGAGTTGCAATTTTTCCTGGATAGAAAGGTTCCTCAAGTAAAATTTGTGGATCGCACATTTAATTGTGATCATAATCATGCCATGGCAATATGGCAATACATTTTGGAACATGACAATGGTGTCACAAACTTCCATTTTGAGATTTCGGCAGATATTTTGCGGGAAGACGAAATAGAAATACTGGCGAAGATGCGCCCGGGGTTAGTACAACTTGAGATAGGAGTACAGACAAGCAATCCGGAGACATTAAAGGAAATCCGTAGAAATATGGATTTAAATCGGTTGGAAAAAAACGTAGAAGCAATTCATGCCGGAAAAAATATTCATCAACATTTGGATTTGATTGCAGGGCTTCCTTTTGAGGGCTATAAAAGTTTCGCGGACTCTTTTAACAGGGTATACGAAATGAAGCCGGAGCAGTTACAACTGGGTTTTTTGAAAGTGTTAAAGGGCTCCTACATGCATGAGAAAGCAGAGGATTATGGGTTAGTGTACCAGTCGAAGCCGCCTTATGAAGTGCTGTATACAAAATGGTTGTCCTACGGGGAGATTTTGCGCCTAAAGAAAGTTGAGGAAATGGTGGAGGTTTATTATAACAGTAACCAGTTTGTATATACGCTGTCGGTTTTGCGGCAGGCCTTTCAGACACCCTTTGCTCTTTATGAGGCCCTTGCAGACTTTTATGAGGAGAGGGGATATTTCATAAGTAGCCCTTCCAGGGCTTACCGTTATCAGATTTTGTTGGATTTCGCGACGGAAAAGGACGAAACGAGAGAAGAACTGTATAAGGAAGTATTGACCTATGACATGTATTTGAGAGAAAATCTGAAAAGCAGGCCTCCGTTTGCGGCAGACCTGACCGGAAAGAAGGACATCATAAGAAGTTTTTATCAAAAAGAGGAGGAGCATAGAAAATATTTGCCCGGATATGAGGGTTATGATTCGAAGCAACTTTCCAAAATGACACATTTGGAAGTATTTCATTATCCGGTTTGGGAAGCATCAGGGCAGAGTGCTATGCAATGTAATGTTGGGGAAGAAAAATATGTCCTTTTTGATTACCGGGAGAGAAGTCCACTGACCGGTGATGCGAAGACGATTTTAGTGGATGTGGAAGCAAAATAGAAAGGCAAACAGGACAATATGAGAAAAACAGACACATATGTGTGTATTGATCTGGAAACAACAGGACTGAATCCGAAGGCAGACCGTATTATTGAAATCGGTGCAATAAAAGTGGAAAATGGAGTGCAGACAGGAACATTTGAAACCTTTGTAAATCCGGGAAGAACTTTAGAAGAGCGGGTGAGTGATTTGACGGGAATTAGGGATGAAGACTTGTTAAATGCTCCGGGGATAGAAGAAGTATTACCGACTTTTTTGGAGTTTGCAGGCGACAATGTATTATTAGGTCACAGTGTATTATTTGATTTTTCTTTTTTAAAAAAGGCAGCGGTAAATAAAAAATTAACTTTTGAACGGGCGGGAATAGACACTTTGAAGATTGCCAGAAAATATTTGCCGGAATTAGAGAGCAGAAGTCTGGGCTATCTTTGTGAATATTATGGTATCCCCCATAAAGCCCATCGGGCACTGGAGGATGCGAAAGCTACCGCGATGCTTTACGAAAAATTAGCGGACTGTTTTTTGTCTGCGGAGACGGAAAAAGATTTTATGCCGCAGAAATTGATTTACAGTGCAAAAAGAGATACTCCGGCTACAAAAGCGCAAATTGAGAGGTTATATAAATTGCTGGACAAGCATAAAATAAACTGTGATGAGATGCCTTCCGGAATTCCCAAAAATCTTCCGAAGGAAATGACAAGAAGTGAAGCTAGCCGTTATGCGGATTTGATTCTTGCAAAGTTCGGACGATAGAGTCTTTTAAAACAGAATTTAGGTCTTTTGCAACATCAATCAGAGATTGGATTTTTTCACTTTCTCCCTTGCGTTTATAAATGTCAGCCAAAAGGTAATAACTTTTACTGACGTCGGTGTGCGTGGAAATGGCAAATTCCAAAATTGTCTGCGTTTCGTCTACAAACCCATTTTCGTAGAGAAGTTGGGCCCATCTTTGCAGCGTGCGTGCTAAAAGAGTGTAATTTTGGTCATATTCGGTGAGCAGGTTGATGTTGGGAGCACCATATTCCAGTTTTAAATCTGTGTTGGATATACCTGTAAAGTTCACAATCTTCAGGGTATGTAGTTCCTGCATAATTTGGAGACATTCAGCAACTTCTGCATGGTCGGTCATAACATTTACAGGAAGGGAATCGATGGGGATGGAAATGTAATTCAGATTATCCAGGGATTTGCGACGGACATTATTTGCTGCAATTTCCTTTTCCCAAAATGATTTTTCCTGTTTTTCGCCCTGTTTTCCGTGTTTTTTGTTCTCATATGCGATGAGGGCACAAAAGAGGATTACGCTTGCCAAAACAAATGGTTTCATATATAATTCCTTTCAGTAGTTTTTATATTTTGTAGCCGTTTTACCCAGAAAGGTTGGTAATTTACATGTTTAATATGAATAAAAAGAACACCAAACGAATTGTTTCTTCAATTATTGTTATTTTTCTGGTGCTTGCAATGGTGATACCCATGCTAAGTTATATTATATTATAACCCATTTTTTATGTAAATGGTTGTGCACTTGATTTGAAAGGATTATTAAATGAATAAAGGTTTTTTCCGGTTCAAAGCGATTTTAATGTCCGTGGCCTTGGGTGGAATATTTCTGTCGGGGATGGACGTGCATGCAAAAGAGGAAGCGAAGCTAAAGAACGGAATCTGGGTCGGAGTAGCAGAGGAAGAGGCAAAAATTGATTTGTCAGGAATGACTGCCATGGAGGCGGAAAATGCTATTTCCGATTATGTGGAAGGATTAAAGGAAAAAACGTTGACACTTGTTACAAGCGGCGGAAATAAAATTTCTGTCACAGCAGGGGAATTAGGGCTGTCTTGGAAGAACCCGGAGCTCATACAAGAGGCTCTTAACATAGGAAACGCGGGAAATGTTGTCCAACGATACAAAACCATCAAAGACTTAGAGCACAATAAGAAAGTTTTTGTGCTGGAGTTTGAGGCGGACAGAGAGGCGATTTTTTCTGTTATAGACGAAAAATGCACCGCATACGATGTGGAAGAGGTAGATTATTCCCTTAAGAAAGAAGGAGACAATCTGGTTGTGGTGGAGGGAACTGTGGGCTATCAGCTTAATGTGGAATCCTCCGTGGAAAGTGTATATAAGTTTCTAACCCATGATTGGAATCATGAGGACAGCGAAATTAATTTGGATGTTAGCGTGATTGAGCCAAAAGGAAGTGTGGAAGAACTAGCCCTGGTAAAAGATGTATTGGGAAGTTTTTCAACTTCATTTGCTTCATCGAATAAAAACAGACAGGGTAATATCAAGGTAGGAAGTTCTAAAATGAGCGGAATTACCTTATATCCCGGAGAAGAGTTTTCTGCCATTGAGGCAGGAGGGCCTTTCAGCGAAAAGAACGGATACTTGGAAGCCGGAGCTTATCTGGACGGCAGAATAGTGGAAAGTTACGGGGGAGGTATTTGTCAAGTGACAACAACCCTCTATAATGCGGTACTCCGTGCCGAACTGGAGGTGACATCCCGTTACAATCATTCCATGACCGTCAGTTATGTGGAACCCGCAGAGGATGCCGCCATTGCTTCATCGGCAAACAAAGATTTAAAATTTATTAACAACACGGATTATCCCATCTATATAGACGCCTATGTAACGGAAGATAAAAGACTGGTCTATAATATATATGGTGTGGAAACACGTGACCCGGATAGGACAATAGAGTTTGAATCGGTTATTGTACAGGTTAAGGAGCCCGAAGCAGAAAAAGTGTATGCAGATACACAGCAACCGCTGGGTTACATTGATATCGATTCTGCCCAAAAGGGATACAAATCCCAGCTTTGGAAGATAGAAAAAGAAAACGGAGTAGAAGTAAACAGGGAACAGATAAATACAAGCAATTATAAAGTAATGCCAAGAACTGCCACGGTGGGTGTTGTCACAGACGACCCGGCTAAGTATAATGAGATTATGGCAGCGATTGAAACGCAAAACATCGAACATGTGAAAAATGTGATTGCCCTATTAACTTCGCAGGAGTGACAGGATAATGAAAATCGGTAAAGTCTCAGAGAGTGTATTAAAACGCTCTGTGCTGAAGCAGATAAAATTAAATCAGGATTCGGAGACGATTAGTGGCGCGGCTGTAGGGGCAGACTGCGCCATTTTTTCATTTGACGGGGCAGATTTTGCAGGTATTGCTACATGCATGCAGGAGGCCGCAGTCGCCGGTAAGGCGGATATGGAGAGACTTTTGCACAAAGTGGCAAATGGCCTGGTTTGTGCAGGGGCCGATCCCGTAGCCGCCATGATTAGTCTGGTGCTTCCGGAATGTGTAGAAGAGACAGAAATAAAAGAACTCATGAGCGAGGCACAGAGAG
The DNA here is from genome assembly GCA_964425065.1 of uncultured Lachnospiraceae bacterium. Classification (GTDB taxonomy): domain Bacteria; phylum Bacillota; class Clostridia; order Lachnospirales; family Lachnospiraceae; genus Acetatifactor. Next base: position 7,910 of record CAYRLN010000041.1, read on the forward strand.
TTTGCGGGTTGCTCGGAATGAATATAGCGGGTGGACAAACCAATGTGTGGCCGGATATTTCCGGAACTCATGCATCAATTACCGGAATCGGGAAAACCGTAAAAGGAAAAACGTTACTTCCGGGAGGTGCAAAGCCCGGACAGGACATTGTAGTAAGCAAATGGATCGGATTAGAGGGGACGGCTCTGGTTGCAAATTTTGGTGCACGGCAGATGACCGAAAGGTATCCGCTGTTTCTCATCGAAGAGGCCTGCTCCTTTGGAAAATACATATCGGTTCTGCCGGAAGCAGTAATTGCATTAAAAAATGGTGTCAGTGCCATGCACGATATATCAGAGGGCGGTATTTTCCGAGCCCTGTGGGAGATTGCAGAGAGTGCAGGCGTCGGTCTTAACGTGGATTTGAAAAAGATTCCCATCCGTCAGGAAACCATAGAAGTATGTGAATTTTTTCAAATAAATCCCTATGAACTGTTATCGGGAGGAAGTCTTATTATGGTGACAGACCACGGGGAAGGATTGGTTCATGCTTTGGCAGAGGAAGGGATTTCCGCTTCGGTTGTGGGAAAAATTACAGCCGGTAACGACAGAGTGATTGTAAACGAAGAAGAAACCAGATTTCTGGACAGACCCAGAACGGACGAGATTTACAAAGTGGAAGCACTGTGGAAAAAGTAAAATAAAGGCGAGAAGCCGTTAGAGAAAAGGAGATACAGCGATGAGAAATGAATTGTTATCCATTATTGAAAAGAACAGCCGCATTGATTTAAAAGAACTGGCGATTATTTTAGGC
>CAYRLN010000042.1:0-8647 GCA_964425065.1 uncultured Lachnospiraceae bacterium
ACCGTTCTCCTTCTTTTTTTCTCGATATGTTACATTATAATCCCAAATTCAAGGCTTGTCATTCCTTTCTGCTTAAATGGAAAGAAACTCCTGAAAAAAAGTACACTCCGGGGCTTCAAATGCCATTGCCAGGATTTCTCTCTCAATTACAGCTTTTTCTCCCTGGGAAAGTTTACTGATTTTCTCATTGTGAATGGTCACCGTGTACTTTCTGGCACTTCCTCCTGCGGAGACATAAGTGAGCATTACACCGCTGTTTTCATAACCCTGTTCTGACAGATAATTTCTGATTTCACGAACGTATTCTCTCTCCATCTGTTCGTAATATTCCGCGTCAATTTTTACATCCACATTGCTTTGACTCTTCACAGTTCCGGTGATGCTAAGTGCCGTAATCACAATCAATAATACGGTTACCAAAACAAATCCTTTGCTCTTTTTCATTTCTTTATCCTCCTCGTCTGCCTTGCTTGTAAGGTAACTATATACTATTCATTGTCCAATTAACCTCCCTTTATATGGCTCTTTTGAATCTCTTTTGGAGTTTTCCCGGAAAAATTCCATAAAAAAAGCCGGTCCCTAATGGGACCGACCCTTTGTCCATAATGATTTCCTTATTCGGGATACACCATATCCGGCTGGTATTTTGCCACCTTATCCCTGATTGTCTGGGAGTAAGCTGCAACCGTATCAGACACCTGATAATTCTCTGTACCAAACAGGAATTTATGTAACTCCTGTACATTCTTCTCTAAATCGAGTGCAAGTACGCAATCACCCTCAGAACCAAGCTTTGCTGTTCCTCTGTAAGTTTCGAAGGGGAAACCACCCTCGTCCACAATTTCATACTCTGCAATCATCGGAACCATCTCCAAAAGTTCTTTCACTTCAAAGGACATGTACACCGCATCCGAACCTGCCACCGCATTAACCGCGTCAATCAAATCCTGAAGTTCTGCTTTTTTCGCCTGCTCAACAATCGCCTGAATAACTTCTCTCTGACGCTCCGCACGTTTAAAGTCACTTCCGGATGTGTAACGCACACGGCAGTATGCCACTGCCTGTAAACCATCGACTAACTGATAACCGGGCTCCTCAATGGGAACATAATCGCAGTCCAAATTCTCAGACATGGTCAACTGATAGTTATTTAAGTGTACAATTTCATTTTTTTCTATTTCAATCCAAATACCGCCCAGAGCATCCACCGCTTCCTTCAGTCCCTCAAAACCTACTGTCACGAAATCTGTGATGTTCAAATCCAAGTTCGTATTTAACATTTCCATAGCCTGCTTTGCGCCACCGAACATATAGGCGCTGTTACATTTTTTATACTTCTCTTCCCCGTCAATGTTCAGGAACGTATCACGGTACACGGAAACCAGTTTTATCTCACCTGTATCCATATTTACGGATGCAATAATAATACTGTCACTTCTTGTATTTTTGGTGAGGGTACCACCGGTTGAGTCAACACCAAACAGGGCAATGTTGCGATAACCCTTCAGCTGCTCTGCAACCACCTCATTGTCTTTTACCTGTTCCACGTTCATCTTAATATCTTCGTCGTTAAATTCCGCCCTTACCACACCGGTCTTACCGAAATCCTTCAAGTAATACAGAGCACCCAAAAGAACCACCAATACCACTGCTTCCACTGCAAACAGTACAATCTTTGCTACTTTATTACCGGATTTTTTCTTTTTGTTTTTCCCAGCCACAAAAAAGCCCTCCTTTGTCATTATCCTTAACAAAGATAGGGCATTTTTGTATCTTACTCGTTCTGATTTTGTATCATAGTTGTATCATTTTCGTATTTCAGATTGTAAACCTCGAAAACAGACTTCCCATAGAAGTATTCCCAAAACACGTCGTAACCGAAAGTCAAAAGGTGTCCGTCCGGCTGTTTAATATTTGTTGTTTCCTTCGCCCAACCGAAAATACCCGCATCCTCGATTTCAAAAATGTTTTCTTCCCAAAGCACTTCCGCATATTCCGCTTCGTAATACTGCATGCACAGATCCGTATATCCGCCCTCGCCCCGGCTGGAAGCGTTATTTACCCATGCATTCACCATCTCTGCGCCGCCTATTTCACCATAATATATCTTGTAATTTTCCGCATCCACAAGGAAGGTCACATCCCAGCGGGTAAAATCATTGTAATCTATCTTCCACAGCGCCATTTCCCCGTATTCCGATACGCCGCTGCTCAGAATGTAATAATCCGCCGTCAGGGTTCCTGTCTGCTCGTTCAAATTCAGTTCGTCCATTTGTCCGGGCAGTATACCGCACTCCACGGCCCACCTGATTTCCTGCATCACACTCTCAATCAGTTCCTCATCAAAAAGCTGGCTTCCCTCCAGATTTAAGGACAGACTGATACCGCCCTCACTTGCCAGATTGGTGACAATGGCTGTCCTATCCTTGACAGATAAGTCCAAATCATCCAGCAGTTCCACGGTCTCCCTGGTGACAAAGTTAACCTTTCCAATGGTTTTCCGGTCCTCGTTGTAACCATATATCTGCGGCATCAAAAAGGTAGTCAGCACTGTGATTCCCACCAGGGCAAAGCATATTACATAGTTTAAGAGTGTGCTCCATCGTTCTTCTCTTCTATTTTCCATCTTTCAGCACCTCTTTCTCTCTCGGAAAGCATATCTTTATCTCTGTACCTTCCCCCACTACGCTTTTGATGGTCCATGTTGCCTTGTGAAGTTCCACAATCTTATTGCAGAGTGTCATTCCGAGACCGGCGCCGCCTTCCTTTCTGGATCTGGACTTGTCAACCATATAAAACGCTTCCGTAATTCTCTGAATGTCTTCTTCTTTCATGCCGCAGCCATTGTCCCTGACGGTCAACTCATAGCCGCTAAGCCCCTGCCGCCCATATAATTGGATGGTTCCTTTTTCCGTCAACGCTTTCCGGGCATTGTCAATGAGATTAATCAAAAGCGATTCCAGCAAATCCCTTTCCCCGTACACAAAGCCTTCTTCTACGTCGGATTTCCATTCAATCCTGCGCTGTTCCAGTGTGGGGGAAACCACTTTTTCCACCTCTTCAATCAGCTCTTTCACGGAAACTTCCTTAAACGTAAAATCCTGACGTCCCAACACAATCAACTCTAACAGTTTAAAAGACAGGCTCTCCAACCGTTTTCCCTGCGTATAAATATAATTTGCCGCCTCAACGGTCTCCTCTCCGGACATTTCCATGGTTCTGAGCATGTCAGAATAGCCGATAATAGAAGTCAGCGGCGTTTTCAGTTCATGTGCAAAAGATGCGGTAAAGTCTTCCTGCTTCTTGACCGCGTCAGTCAATTCATTCATTTTTTCCGTGAGGTTGTCCGCCATACTGTTAAAATCACGGGAAAGCATGCCAATTTCATCATCCCCGCTCTCATCCGCACGGATTTTATAATCTCCTTTTGCAAACCTTCTTGTGGAATCGGAAAGCGCCACAATAGACTTTGTCAGCCAGTGGGATAAAATAAAGATAATCACCGCTGCCACAACAAGGAGACCGAACATTACCATTCTGTAGCGGTCCGAGAAATCCTCTCTCTCCTCATATATATCCGTGATGTCTTTCGCAGACTCCAGATAAAAAACCCTGTTTCCCACATGGGAACGGCACATAAAATAGAGCACCCAATTTTCCTCTGAAGCCACAACTTCATATCCGCAATTGTTCTCAAGCGTCAGGGACTCCATAATATGATTCGCCAACTGTTCTGTTCCCGGTGTCTTACTGGTATACACTACATATCCCAGATCGTCAAAAATGGTATAGATATACTCACTCTGTCCGAGATTATCCACGATTTTCTGGGCAAGCTGCGCAAGTATCTCATCCCCCTGATAACTGGTCGGCAAAGAATTCACATTCATTTCAAAGGCGTATTGGAACATCTGGTTCTCACGGTCCCCCTCCTCCAGTTCCTTCGCATAAGAAGTTTGGAAGGAATGGTCCACCGACCACATACCGAAAATACTGAAAACCACCGTCAACAACACCGTAAATACAAAAAAGATTTTCCAGAAAAATTTCATCTTTTAATTACTTTCTCCCACATTCAGCCTATAACCAATCTTATAAACAGCGACAATATGTTCCTCCCAGTGAAGTTTTTTCTTCAGTCTCTGGACATGAATATCCACGGTGCGGCTTTCGCCCATGTATTCACTTTCCCACACATTTTCATAAATGGTGTCTCTGTACAAAGCCACATTCTTATTGCGGATAAAGAGCAGTAACAGTTCATATTCTTTCAGGGTAAGCATAACGGGATTTCCGTTTTGCATTACCGTCCTGGACTGCACATCCACTTCTATATCCAGTATTCTTATTACCTTTTCCGTCTTATGATATCTGCGCAAAACGGTCTCCACCCTGGCAAGCAGTTCCACAATTTCAAAGGGCTTTGCCAGATAGTCGTCCGCCCCCAGGCGCAAACCTTTTACCTTGTTTTCTACCGTTCCCATGGCAGTAATGAAAATAACAGGCATGTCCAAACTTTTTGCATACTCCAAAAGTTCATAACCGTCAATCCCCGGCAACATGATATCCAGAAGCACCAAATCAAAGGGGCCTTCCGCCATCATATCTGCCGCAGTTTGTCCATCCAGGGCACATTTGCACTGGTACCCTGCCTTTGTCAGATTCATACGTATTAAATTGGAAATCGGTTCCTCATCTTCTACTATAAGTATTTTTGCCATATCGTCCTCCCTTTCCGGCGGTTCTTTATCCCATTATTCCTGTACTCATAAAACGGAAAGAATCAGCATTTCCACGCTCATCATATCGTTTACTTTACCGGTCTTCACCGCTTCCTCTGCCTCCACACATTTTGCCACCGCTGCTTTTAATTCGGCGGTTTTAAATCTTCCTGCCTGAGTAGCAATTTTCCCTGCTACATAGGGGTGCAATCCAATCTTTGCGCCGATTGCTTTATTATCAAAACCTTTATTTTTTAATTCCTTTGCCTGCAAAAGCTGGTTGCAATGCTTTGCAATCAGAAACAAAATCCGAAGCGGCGGTTCTTTCAGCGCCAAAAGTTCATAATAAAGTTCCAAGGCCTTCTTCTGCTTTTTCTCTGCAATTGCCTCTATCATATCGAATATATGACTGGTGACACGGGTTGTGCAAATGGCATCTACGTCCTCTGCGGTTACCACGTTCCGCCCCATGCAATAACAGATCAGTTTTTCCAGTTCCCCCCTGATATTTTCCATATCGGAACCGGTTTTTGCCAGAAAATAATTGGCCGTATTTTCGGAGATATTCATATTTTCTTTTTTCAAAATACCGGCAATCCAGCGTTTCAGCGTGTTCTCATCCTGCATGCCAAACTCTGTAACGCAACCCTTTGCCTGCACATTCTTAAACAGTTTGCACCGTTTATCCACTTCTGTTTCCGCAAACACAAAATAGGTTGTGGACGGAATCTCCGTCAAATACTCTGCCAGTTTGTCACCGCCTGATTTGAACAGACCGCTGTTTTCTATCACAATCACTCTGCGTTCCGCCAAAAAAGGCATTGTCTCTGCCAGATCAATCACCTCTCCCACATTCATATCTTTCCCTTCGAAATAGTGGGAATTCATGGTGTCCCCGTCAGAAATGAGTGCCGCCTGCAATTTGTCTTTATACTGCTTGCGCAGGTAAGCCTCTTCTCCGTAGAGCAGATAGATCTGATTCAATTGTCCGGTTTTTATGTCTTCATTAATCCGCTGCATTCTTTAAGGCTCACCCCTGCATTTTTCCATTCATACCTTGCCGTATATTTCCGCTGCAAACCATGTGCATTTATCATACCTTTTTTTCAGGGGATTTACAAGGTGTTTCTAATTTAGCGGAGTTTGCACCGCTTTTTGCATCTCGCACGTTACCCCGGATTCTCCAAACTTTATGGTCACCGCCCCGCACTCCGGTGTTGTCAGTATTACCGCGCCATCCTCCAAAAGCCTTAACAGTGTCTCCTCGTGTGGATGACCATATGTATTTCCTGCCCCGCAGGAGATAATTGCCACCCCTGCATCCAACACTTCCAAAAAATCTTCCGTGGTGGAATTGCGGGAACCGTGATGTGCTACTTTCAGAGCTGTCACGGTGTCAATTCCTTTCGCCGCCAGCACTTCTGCAAGTTTTTTCTCGCCCTCATCCTCCACATCCCCTGTCAGCAAAGCAGAAAAGCCATCGCCTTCCACATGCAAAACCACAGAGTATTCATTGTCGTCCAAGGCCGCCGTTCCCGTACCGCTCCCACCGTCATTTGCATATCCGGCTTTCCCCGGATGCAGGCACGTAAAAGTCAGATTGTCATCCTGCCACGCCATTCCCTCGGACAGATATCCCACGGGAATTTTGTAGGAAGTTGCAAGACTTTCCAATTCCAGGTAAGCTTCTGTCTTATCCGCCTCCAAAATATCCGGCAAAAGCACCACGCCAATCCGCCCGGCATACCCCTCCTCCAACAAATTCTCCAGTCCGTTACAATGATCGGCGTCCGGATGGGTTATAATCACTGCCTCCAAATAGGAAATCCCCTCATATTTCAAAAAGGGGGCCACCACATACTTTCCCACCTGACTTTGGCTGCTGCTGCCGCAGTCAATCAAATACGCATTTCCGCCTGCCGTCTGAATACAAATGCTATCGCCCTGTCCCACATCCAAAAATGTGATTTTGGAATCCTCCGGACACTTCACACAGAGCACAAACACCGCTGCGCCCAAAACCGCCAGTCTCCCTTTTAAGGGAAGGCTCATCCTCCCTTTTCCCCTTTTCTTACTGCAAAAAAGAACTGCCACAAGCAATGCCACATAAACCACCACCTGCCACACCTTCGGCCTTCCCCGGATAAAATTTTGTCCCGGAAGAGATAGGCTGTACTCACATAACCGCCGGACCATTTCCAATATCCCCTCCACGATCCATGCCGGAATTTGCAGCCAGACTCCTTTTGGCAAAAACAGAATTCCCAATCCCATATACAGCACCGCCGGCATCCACGGCAAAACCAGCAGATTCAGCACCACGCCGTAAACCGGTGTCTCATAAAAGAACCAAAAAGTGACCGGCAAAGTTGCAAGTGTGACCGAAAGACAGGTCAGGAAATTTCCTTTTACTGTTACAGCCAGTTTGGCGCCCCATTTTCTCAGGCCCTCCCGATACCGTTTTGGTTTTTTATCCGCTTTTTGCTCCCGGTCCCCTCTCTCCAGAGCCGGATAAAGCAAGCCAATTCCAAACAACGCCGTAAAGGACAACAAAAAGCCGCTGTGACAGACATACAACGGTTGCCGCAAAACCATTACAAGCAGCAAAACGCCTAGTGCCGTGAGCATATCGTAACTGCGCCCCAAAATTTCTGCCAGCATCCGGATGAGAAACATTCCCATGGCCCGCCCGGTGGACACTCCGGCTCCCGTCATAATTCCGTACGCCAGAATGCAAGTACTTCCCAGCATTGCCGAAAGCCAGATGGGCATCCCCATTTTTCGCAAAAGACGGTAAAATCCCATTCCGATTATGGATATGTGCAGACCGGATATGGCAAGTATATGGGCGATGCCACCATCTTGATAAAGTGCCTTCACTTCCCCATCCGGCGCGGTTTTATCTCCAAGCAGCATGGCTTTTTGCACCGATGCCGCCTCCTCACTGAGCACTTCGTCCAAACGCTCCCGGCAGCGGCAACGTACCTTCCACAAGCCTTCCTTTAACACACTATAGGTATCACTCTCCCACAAAACCTCTGCACTTTTTACACAAAAATCGATGCCCAGGGTTGCATAATAAAGCCTGCTGTCAAACTCTCCGGGATTGGACGCCGTATCAAAATCCTCCGGCTTTCCACGCACCAAAACAAAACTCCCCGTCTTCGGTTCCCCGGTGGTGGAGGGCATATAACACATTATTTGATTTGTTCCTTTTGTTGATTTTTCCTGCAAGACACTTGCATAAAATTCAGAATCAATAGAATTATCCGAATAGACAGAATACTCTGTCAGATATAGAATTAATTGTTCTTTCCCGTATGAAATGCGGTTTTCTTTCCGGTCTACCCGCCCGTATAACAATATTTCCTCCGCTCCCGCAGACACCCGGTCTTGCAAAAGCGGAGGATTCAGCCAATAGTAACAGGCAATCACACAGGTGATAGCCAGACAAACCGCAAAGAGCGGTCGTTTCATAAATCCAAATTCCTTTCAAATATAGTTGTAAAACTGTACATTTCACGGTACATCACATCGGTTTCACCGTTAATTAAAAACTGCACTTTCTTAACATTGGTCAACTCGGTCAAGGAATTTACCAGTGAATAAATGGTTATCTCAGGACTTACCCCAATGGGCTGACTCAAAAAATTTGCGTCAAAATTTACGTAACACACACCGTCTTTCACCGATACACTAATCAGATCTACCTCCGGGCTCATGGAAGGATAACAGCCAATCTCCCCCTCGCCCACTCCTAAAATAATCTGTTCCACCACTAACTTTTCTACCGGTATATTGGTGTTAAACGCCACCGTTCGATACAAAGACACAAGCCCGTCCCCGGACTCATCCGCAAAATACAGCTTCAAACGGATTTCCCGGTTGGTGTTAATCTCATTCCCGGCATTATCGATAAACTGGCT
>CAYRLN010000043.1:0-8642 GCA_964425065.1 uncultured Lachnospiraceae bacterium
AGAGTCACAATCAGACCATTTACGAAAATCCCTCACCGGGAAATAAAAAGGGTGGAATTTCCACTCTGGAGGATAAATCTTTGGGATGTACCCAGAAGTCCGGCAGCGCTTATGTAAAGGGCGTTCTGGCTTATGGCGAGACGGTAAAAACTCCGGGACTCAATCTTCTTAGTGCACCGGGTAATGACCTGGTAGCAGCGACTGCCCTGGCGGCAGCAGGTGCCCAGATTGTTCTGTTCACCACAGGAAGAGGAACTCCTTTTGCATCCCCTGTTCCTACCGTAAAGATTTCAACCAACTCTAATTTGGCGAAGAAAAAGTCCAACTGGATTGATTTCAATGCAGGAGTGCTGGTAGAAGATAAGAGCATGGCAGAAGGGGCAGAGGAGTTGTTTGACTATGTGGTAGCGGTTGCATCCGGCAAAAAGGTTTGCAGTGAGGAAGCAGGTTTCCACGACATGGCAATCTTTAAACAGGGAGTGACATTATAATTTTTCATAGGGCGGGCAGAAGTGTCCGCCCTTTTTTGCAAGATTAGCAATAGGATTTTACAGGAAATAAATAATACAGGAGAATGAGAACATGACTATGCACACGATTGATACAATCAAAGCATTTCCCCGTCTTGAGGACGGTATTTTCGACACATCAAGCATGGACAGTAATCTTTATCTGGCAGCAGGTGTGGTTTATCCCATATATACAGCATACGAAACTACGGAAAATAAAAAAGAGGGCTACCCGGATATCATGCTGCAGATGCGTGCGCTGGAAAAGAGAGTGGAAAAAGAGTTTTCCGAGAAAAATGCTGTTCTGTATCTGAATGCGCTGGTGGATACTATCGCGGCAATCAGCCCGGAGATATACGAAAACTATCGTGAACTCATCGAAATGTTCCGCAGGAAAATAAAAAAGGCGATTGAGGAGTTTGGTTTATCCGCAGGAAAAGCGTATGCAGGTCTTACAAATGAAGAAAACGCAAGAATTTTACATGCTGCTTTGCAGACCGCTTTTGAGAAGGACGTGCTGTTGAAGGAAAAATATCAGTCTTTGTCTGAAGCACTGGTAAAGTAGGAGGATGGATAAATGAATGTAAGATATGTGATGAACACAGCCAGAAGTGCTGTGATTGAAATTGAAGACGGCGGAAGATATTTTACAAACGGAGAATATGAAGTATGGGTAAACGGTGAAGTGTATGGCACTACCGATAGAACCATTACATCTATTTTCGGTCTGAAACCGGATACCGACTATATGGTGGAAGTGCTGAAGGACGGCGAAAAAGTAGGCCGTGTTTCCTTTAGTACGGACTATGAGTTTGTCACCTTGGATGTAACAAAGTTTGGCGCAGTGGGTGACGGCGAGCATGACGATACCCATTTTATTCAGGCGGCAATTATGGCATGCCCTAAGGACAGCCGTGTTTATTTTCCTGCCGGTATCTATAAGGTTACCAGTTTGTTCCTGAAAAGCCATATCCGTATGGAATTGGCAGAGGGGGCAGAACTTAGGGCCGATACGGAGAGAACTCATTTTCCTAAATTCCCCGGAATGATTCAGAGTTTTGACGAGCAGGATGAATATAACTTGGGTACATGGGAAGGAAATCCCCTGCCGATGTTCTCCGGTATTATCTGCGGTGTCGGTGTGGAAGACGTAGTGATTTACGGACAGGGTACTATCAACGGAAACGCTTCTCACGATACATGGTGGAAAAATCCCAAAGTGATGAATATTGCCTTCCGTCCCAGACTGTTCTTCATCAGCGGATGTAAGAATGTAACGGTGCAGGGAGTGAAATTCTGTAATTCTCCCTCTTGGACGATTCATCCATATTTTAGCAATAATCTGAAGTTTGTTGCGATTACCGTGCAGAATCCCAGTGATTCACCCAACACAGACGGTCTTGACCCCGAATCCTGCAAAAATGTAGAAATTCTGGGTGTCAGATTCTCCCTCGGGGATGACTGTATTGCGGTGAAATCCGGCAAAATTTATATGGGTCGCAAGCACAAAACCCCTTCTGAAAATATTCACATCCGCCAGTGCCTGATGGAAAACGGTCACGGTGCGGTAACTGTGGGAAGTGAGATGGCAGGCGGCGTTGTGAATTTGACAGTGGAAGACTGTTATTTCCGTCATACGGACAGAGGTCTCCGAATTAAAACAAGACGGGGCAGAGGGAAAGATGCCATTCTGAGTAATATCGTGTTCCGCAACCTGACTTTGGATCACGTTATGACTCCGTTGGTTGTAAACTCCTTTTATTTCTGCGACCCGGATGGAAAGACAGAGTATGTGCAGTCCAGGGAACTTTATCCTGTGGATGACAGGACTCCGTCTATCCGCAAAATGATTTTTGAAAATATGGAATGTACCAACTGTCATGTGGCAGCGGCATTTTTTGATGGTCTGCCCGAGCAGAAAATAGAAGAAATTGTGATGAAACACGTGCATATTACTTATGCGGAAAATCCGAAATTTGATGTTCCCGCAATGTCCTGCGGTGTACCTAAGAGCAGCAAACGAGGCCTTTTTGCAAGAAACGTTACAAAACTGTACCTGGAGGATGTGACAATTGAGGGTCAGGAAGGTCTGGAGATGGAACTGGAAAACGTGGATGAGATTGTAGAGAAATAGGAGCGTGACAGTATGCAGTTAGGAATACGTTTACATGATACCAAGAAATTGCCCATCGAAGAGAGATTGGCAGACGTACATGAACTTGGATTTAAGTGTGGTCATTTGGCACTTTCCAAAGTGATTTCAGAGTTCCCCACAGATGACAGTGCCCTGACTCCCGGTCTGGCAATGTACCTGAAAAATATTTTCGCTAAAAATGAAGTGGATATTGCGGTGCTTGGCTGTTATTTGAATCTGGCAAACCCCAATCCGGAGCAACTGAAAAAAATCACACACCGCTATATGGCACACATCCGCTTTGCGTCTTGGCTTGGATGCGGTGTGGTTGGAACAGAGACCGGTGCGCCTAATGAGACTTATACCCATGTGCCTGAGTGTCATGGGGAAGAAGCGCTTGAGACCTTTATCACGAACCTTCGCCCTGTGGTAAAATACGCAGAGCAGATGGGGGTGGTAGTAGCCATTGAGCCGGTTTGGAAGCATATTGTGTGCAACCCTAAGCGGGCAAGACAGGTTTTGGATGCCATTGATTCTCCCAATCTGCAGATTATTTTGGACCCTGTAAACTTGCTTGATATTTGCAACTATCAGGATCAGGTGGCTATCGTGGAAGAAGCCATAGAGGTGCTTGGTGATGATATTGCCATGGTCCACATCAAAGACTTTATTCCCGAGAACGGGAAATTGACCTCCGTTGGGGCAGGTCTTGGTATGATGGATTACACCGCGGTTATGAAATTCATCAAAGAGAGAAAACCTTTCGTTCATGTGACTTTGGAAAATACCACACCGGAGAATAATATCCGGTGTAAAGACCATATTTTGAAGCTGTATGAGGAAGCTTAAATCATGAAAAGAGCCAATTATCACACCCATACATGGCGGTGTAAACATGCAAGCGGCACAGAAAAAGAGTATATTGAAGCGGCAATTGCGGCAGGAATGGAGGCACTTGGTTTTTCAGACCACGTGCCTTGGCCTTTTTGTGAATATGTTTCGCCTATCCGCATGGGGATGGAGGAATTGCCCGGATATTTTGATACCCTGCTTGCTTTGAAAGAGGAATATAAAGGCCGGATTGATATTAAAATAGGTTTTGAAGCGGAATATCTTCCGGCCTATTGGGAAAAACTGCAGGCAGAACTTTCCAAATACCCCGTGGACTACATGATTATGGGACAGCATTATTTGGAAGAGGAAAGGCCTTGCAATTATATGAGCCGTGTGGCGGACAAGGAAGAACAGCTTGCGCGGTATGTGGACACGGTGCTGGAGGGAATGAAAACAGGCGCCTTTGCTTATCTGGCCCATCCGGATTTGCCCAAGTTTACCGGTGACAGAACTTTTTATGCCTCGCAGATGGAAAGACTCTGTCTGGGGTGCAAGGAACTTGGAATTCCCCTTGAAATCAATCTCTGTGGATTGTATGAAAATGTGCATTATCCCGGTGAAGAATTCTGGAAGATTGCAGCAAAAGTGGGAAGTGACGCTGTAATCGGTTATGATGCCCATAATCCGGCCCTTTTGCTGGAGGAACAGACTTATCAGATGTGTCTTGCATGGGTGAAAGGCCTGGGAGTTAAGGTTAGAGAAGATTTTCGGATTTAATAAGGAGGAATTCTGCAATGGAAAGGCAGAGTTTTGGAAAGAGAATACTGGAATTTATAAAAGGGGAGACCGTGCTGGCAGTGGCAGCTGTGCTGGCGGTGGTCTCCATGTTCTTTGTGACACCGGATTGGGAATACATAGATTATATTGATTACAGGGTGCTGGGGCTTTTGTTTTCGCTGATGGTGGTTATGGCGGGGCTTCAGGAACTGGGATTTTTTAAAAAAGTGGCAACCTCAATTTTGAAAAGAGTAAGAGGGTATAGAGGGCTTTGTTTTGTGGCGGTGGCACTTTGCTTTTTCAGTGCCATGTTTATCACAAATGATGTGGCATTGATTACCTTTGTTCCGCTTACCATCCTGCTTCTGAAAATGGCACGGATGGAAGATAAAATGACAACTGTTATTGTTTTACAGACTATAGCGGCAAACTTGGGAAGTATGCTTACACCCATCGGAAATCCTCAAAATCTGTATTTATACGCGGTGTCAGGAATGTCATTAACAGAATTTTTGACCGTTATGGGGCCATTGACAATTGTGTCGTTTATACTTCTGACGATTGTCTGTCTCATGCAGGAAAACAGAGAAATGGCGGAAATAAGCCTTTTAGAGGGTATTCCCGAGGAAAAGACAGGTGCTGAGACAGCAGAAACAGAAGGAAAAACAAAAGTTAAATCAGCATTTACTTTCTTCTTTGTTTTGTTTGCGCTGAGCATACTGTCGGTACTGCGCATCCTGCATTTCTTAGTACCGTTGACTGTGGCAGTCATCGGCACATTTGCTATTAGAAGACACATTTTAAAGCAAGTGGACTATAATTTGCTTCTCACTTTTGTATGTTTCTTTGTTTTTATAGGTAATGTGGGAAGAATAGATGCCATAAGAGTATGGCTGGAAAACTTGATTGAAGGTAGAGAACTGATAGTTGGTTTTTTGTCCAGTCAGATTATCAGCAATGTACCCGCCTGTATTTTACTTTCCGGCTTCACGGAAAATTGGAACAGCCTTTTGATGGGAGTGAATATCGGTGGTCTCGGTACGCTGATTGCATCTTTGGCCAGTTTGATTTCTTATAAATTTTATGTCAAAGAGCAGCCACGGCAAAAAGGCAGATATCTTTTTGTGTTCACAGGCTGGAATTTGCTGTTTGCAGCTATTTTACTTGTGTTGGCGCTTGTTTAAAGTGTATAGATTAAATTTATCAAAGGGCATGGAATTACAAAACCGCTCCTGTCGGAGAACCTATTAACGAGACATCATAGGTAATCTCACAGGAGCGGTTTCTTTGATTAAACCAGGGGATTCCAACCGTCCGGCTCACCCAGTACGGTTTCAATTGTGTATGTTGCAGCGTCTTCGGCAGTTAACTGGCAGGAAAAAGCGGCACGGGTGTCCGGTGATGCACCGGGACCATAGGAGCCATACTCGGCATAGAAGAAATGGTTGTGCTCTTTTTGCCAGTCCATCCAACCGGCAGGGTGAATGTGTTCCCCCATCTCGCAGTTTATATAGACCGTTTTGGCAAATTCCCGCCAGGGTCTGCCAAGGTAGACGGACTTAGGCGGACAGTCGCTGATTAATTTGCAATCTTTAAATACATAACCGTATTTCGCATTTTCCGGAGTGGAAGCGGCGGTGATGTAACCGTAAATCGCTTCTTCACAAGGACTCTCCGGGGGCTTGCGGTCACCGGGCTTTTGGGAAAAAATAGTGCACCGGTCAAAATAGGCGGTGGCACTTCCAAAGATAAAGTCCACGTCGCCGCGGATATAGCAGTTCCTGTAATAGTGTCTGCCCATGGTACGGGGCTTGTGCTCTCCGGGACCCCGAAATCCGCCAACCTCGAATTCAGTAGGGGGCAGTGGGGCGGTAAACAGGGTATCCTGGCTGCCTAGGAAACGGCAGTTTTCAAATATCGCGCGGTCGCCGTCCACATAAAGGGCGAGGGCCTGACCTACCGTGTGGCCGAACCCGGCGCTGTTTTCAAAGGTCAGATTGCGCGCGGTAAAGTCCCTTTCGTCAATTCTCACAGAAGCAGTGCGGAAGGTTCCTCGTTTTAATCCGTCTTCTAAGATTTCCCGGGCACCGAGATGGTAGGTGAGAATCGTATTTTCGGCATTTTCCCCCTCCAGTGTCACGTTCGGTCTGCTAACAACAAATTGCTCCTGGTATGTGCCGGGAGCAATTTTAATGGTGACAGGTTCCGCGTCGGCAGCAATAGGAGCGGGGAAAATTTTCTCTGCGGTTTCTATTGCCGCCAGAGAGGCAAGAGCCTCGTTGACAGTCATATAATTTGGTGTTTTGTGGGGGTAACCCACATAAAGAATAATCATTTATGTACCCTCGTTTCGGTAAATAGAATTGTGTAAAAGTATTGCACAGGAATCCGCATTGCTAAATCAGGGAGACAATGTGCAAGTCGGGGGTGGTGGAAAGGTCAATATATTTTCCTTCACACTGAATCATGGGCCTGCTTAACTTATGTTTGTTAATATAGACGATGGTTCCGGTCCTGCCGTCACTTAAAAGACAGGAGAACGAGATGTATGTGACAACAACATTTTCAAGGAACGGTAAAATATAAGCGGGATCGTATTTCTGTAAACCCTCCTGTTCGAATAAGTCGATAACAGTGAAGGGACACAGGGGACCACGATATACGCGTGCTGCTGTCATGGCATCAAATACGTCTGCAATGGCAACCAACTTGGCATACTTTGTAATGCCGTCAAAAGACAGCTTGAGAGGATAACCGGTACCGTCGTAACGCTCGTGATGCATTAATGCGGCATTACAGATGGCAATATCTACTTTCCGGTCTTTCAAAAACTGATAGCCGGTTACCGTATGTTTTTTTACAAGATCATATTCTTCCTTTGTGAGTTTTCCGGGCTTTTTCAGTATGCTTTCGGGAATTTGTATCTTACCCACATCATGGAGCAATCCACTGATAGTGGCAGTTTCGATTTCCCTTTGGGAAAAACCGAGCCACTGGGCAAAAATATTACAAATCATACTCACGCTCACAGAGTGGGTAAAGACGGAATCGTCATATTCCCGCATGTTCTGCAGCAAATCAAAGACACCCATTCCGGAGGAAGTGCGTTCTAACAATCTGGTAATGGCGCGATAAAAATACTCTACGTCCATATCATCGTTGGTGGATACAAGCAGATTCAAGCGGGACTTCAAGTCTTCCACTTCGTTTTCGTAAAGAGTTTTAAACTGTTTGAATTCCACAGAGTCTTTTATGCGCTGTGAATATGTTTGGGTGGTATCTTCCACCATACCTTTTGGAGAACGCTCTTTAACCAATACGTTTACGACACCGTGAGCAGCCATAATGGAAATCATGGCATCAGTCAAAACAGTGTCCTTGGCAATCAACAACTGGTCATATAAACTGAATACGTCTTCACCGGTAACCATACCCGGCCTTAAAAATGCTGTGTGTAATCTTTTCATAAAACTAAATAACACCCCAAAATTTTTTATTGTAACCTTTCTAATTATAAAATTATTGTAAACAATTGTCAATTTTTACCTCAAAATTAACAGTTTATTCACAAAATGTTTAGAGGTGTGGTGTGGCTTGTGGTTGAATATGGAACGCAAATCTGTTACAATAATCGGAGTGCTTTTAACTTTAAATAGGAAAAGCAAAAAGAGAGGAATACTGTAATGAAGTTAGTTGAAAAGATATTTGGTACCCATAGTGAGAGGGAACTGAAAAGAATTATGCCTATTGTGGAGAAGATTGAGTCGCTCCGTCCTTCCATGCAGGCACTCACAGACGAAGAATTAAAAGGGAAAACCAAAGAATTTAAAAAGCGTTTGGAAGAAGGAGAGACATTGGACGACCTTCTGCCGGAGGCATATGCTACCGTGAGAGAGGCTGCAAGCCGTGTTCTTAATATGGAGCATTATAGAGTGCAGTTGATTGGTGGTATTATCCTGCATCAGGGTCGTATTTCCGAGATGAGAACCGGTGAAGGTAAAACCTTGGTTTCCACACTTCCCGCATATTTAAATGCCCTGGAAGGAAAAGGTGTCCATGTAGTTACCGTCAATGATTATCTGGCACATCGTGATGCCGCGTGGATGGGACAGGTTCATGAATTTTTGGGACTTAAGGTGGGCGTAGTTTTAAACAGCATGAATTCCGACGAACGCCGCGAGGCTTATGCATGCGATATTACGTATGTAACAAATAATGAACTCGGTTTTGACTATCTGAGAGATAACATGGTTGTCTACAAAAACCAGTTGGTACTCAGGGATTTGCACTTTGCAATCATCGATGAGGTGGACTCTGTTTTGATTGACGAAGCACGTACGCCCCTGATTATTTCCGGACAGAGTGGAAAATCCACAAAACTTTATGAA
>CAYRLN010000044.1:0-2395 GCA_964425065.1 uncultured Lachnospiraceae bacterium
ATTGAATATATAACAACCTTCAAATACCCTTTCGTATTTGAAGGTTGTTTTTTTAAGAAACCTGTAAGATTTTGCCCCCTTTTTTTGTAAGAAAATGGGGTTATAATAACTTTATCGGGACAAAGTGTGATATGATACAAATATCACTTAATGCAAAGGAAAAATACTATGGAACAAGAACACATTCTCGTGGTTGACGATGACAAAGATATTGTCAACACCTTAAGAATCCAATTAGAAAAAGAAGGCTACAAAGTCCTATGTGCCTATGACGGGCAGGAGGCTCTGGACGTATTGGTCCGTGAAACCGTCCACCTGATTTTACTGGATGTAATGATGCCAAGGTTAGACGGGTTTTCCGCCATTATGAAAATCAGGGAAAAGAAAAATATCCCTATCTTGGTCATGTCCGCCAAATCAGAAGACTCCGACAAAATACTGGGGCTTTCCATCGGCGCAGATGATTACATTACGAAACCCTTCAATTATAAAGAAGTCCTGGCCCGGGTTAAGAGCCAACTTCGCAGATATATGAAACTTGGCGGTGTCTATTCCGCCGGTTCGGAGACAGTGAAAATCGGCAGACTTTTTTACGACTTTACCGCTCACATTCTCACCGTGGACGAGGAACCCGTAAAACTGACTTCCACGGAGACAAAAATTATAGAACTTTTTATGAGACATCCCGGACGGATTTTTTCTGCAGAAGAAATCTACTCTCTTGTCTGGAATGAATCAATCGCTTATAACGGCGAAAACACTGTTATGGTACATATCAGAAGAATTCGTGAAAAAATAGAAATTAATCCGAGTGAACCGGAGTATTTAAAGGTGGTGTGGGGCATTGGTTACAAACTTGAAAACAGGTAAAAAAATAAGAGCATTTATCTACAGAATGATTACAGCAGGCGCATTCTTTGTGTTTGTCGCATCCTCCCTCATGGGCAGGGAGGCAATTTCCAATTTATACAGAGAAGGGGGCGGTACTCTGACCGGAGAGGTATACTATCTCACGGAATTCCGCGAATACATAAGTCATCTCTACCAAGAGGGTATGCTGGCGTACGCAGGACTTGGTGATGATCAGGGGCTTGCACTAAAAACCGGATCCGCAAACACAATCCAAAATGAGATTTTAAATTCTTTTAACAAGGAATTGGAAAAGAACAATAAAGACATCCTCTTTTACATCAAGCACGATGGTTCAACGATAACAACCACATCAAATATCTCCTACCCTATTTTTTCGGAGTATGATGGACACTTGATTCTGCCGGACAATGTACAGCTCTGTTGTTATTGGGACGGTGAAAACAAATCCCTTCGTTTTTTCTCCGGCGGAAGTTCCTTCCAAGAGTCTTATTTGAATGCGGAGAAATATGGTGTTTTCAAGTATAAGCCGGTTACATATCTTGCAGAAAAAACACAGTTGGTTTTCGCCTTGGAAAATGACGGTGAGTACCATACTTCCATGATGAAAGAGTGGAGTTCTCAGGCAGAATGGTATCGTATCCAACTGATTTCCATTCTTTCCTCTGCAGCACTGTTCCTTTTCTTTGGGTTTCTCAGCCTTTTTAGCTATAAATACGGAAAAGCGGCCAAAACCGAATTTGCCTCTCATTCCAAAAAAATATGGCTGGAAGCAAAAATACTGTTAGCAATTATACTTATTCTCATCTGGTACGGTAACGACTTGGGACATATCCTGGATGATCTGAATGCCCGTGTAAGACTTATGCCTTATATGTGGCTCTACTTCCCGATTGGAGTATCTGTATATCTTTTGTGGGTTGATTTGCGGGTTGCCGGAAAAGAAGTTTTCCTCAATTCCATTTTTGTGAAGCTTATTCTCTGTATATGGGAATACATCCACAGTCTGCCTTGGCAACGCCGGACATTGAATATTTTTATTTCAACTTTGCTTTCCGGTATAGTTGTGCTATTACTGAGTGTTATTACCTTTAGCATAGCAGTATTTCAAAGCAATATGCCCTATTACAGTTACTCAGACAGACTTGCAAATACGCTTGCCTTAATATCAATACTTATGTTTATTCTGGGACTTTGCCTACTGCTTATAGCTATCCGCTTTTACAAGTTTACAAAGGATTGCAATGCAGTTGTGTCCAAAATTTCAGAACTCCAAAACGGTGACTCTTCAGAGCCCTTGCAGCTTTCCCGCCGTTCTCTCCTCACTCAGGCGGCAAAGGACCTTAACGAACTGGAAAACGGTATCGAGGTGGCTGTGGAGCAGCAAAACCGTTCTAACCGCATGCGCGTAGAACTTATTACCAACGTCTCTCACGATTTAAAGACACCGCTGACTTCCATCATTAACTACGCGGATCTTTTATGTGAGGAAGACCTGCCGGAGCCTGCCTGCGACTTGGCCCGT
>CAYRLN010000044.1:2405-8617 GCA_964425065.1 uncultured Lachnospiraceae bacterium
ATACCGACTGAAAAACATGGTTCAGGATGTCTTTGATCTCTCCAAGGCTACTACCGGAAACCTTCCCGTAGAAAAACACCGGCTTGATTTAGTAAAGCTGATTAAACAGACCTTGGCAGATATGGATGAAAAAATCTCAGACAGCACTTTGAGTTTTAAATTGAACATATCAACGGAACCGCTGATGATTGAAGCCGACGGCGACAAATTATACCGCGTTTTCCAAAACCTTTTTGTAAATGCAATCCAATATTCTCTGGAATATTCCAGAGTACATATTCAACTGTCCGCCCGGGACGGATACGCTGTGGCAAAAATCAAAAACACTTCAAAAAGTGAACTTGATTTCGATACATCCGAAATCATAGAACGCTTTGTGCGCTCTGATTCTGCCCGCACGACCGAGGGAAGCGGCCTTGGCCTATCCATAGTCCAAAGTTTTACCGAATCCTGTGACGGAACTTTTACCATTGAAACAGATGCGGATATGTTTACCGCTTGTGTACGCTTTCCGCTCTCACAGGAGATTATCGTATGCGAACCGGAAACATCCGCTCTCACAGAAGAGCCCAAACCATTAGAAGAAACAAACTCTACAGAACTAACGGATTAAATCCTTTTTCAGAAAATGCCCTTGTGGTTTTAGTATCTATTGTAACTTTATTCTTGCAATTAATCTCTTTTGCCACCACATGGAGTGGTTCCAAGGTGTACTTAGAGGGGGTTTTCCCCTTTGCCCCCCTCTTATTTGCCTTGGCAATTCAGGCAACTGCCTATTTCTTAAGTAACTCCCTGCGCACGCGGATAACCTTCCTAAAAATAGTAGCTATGGTCGCAGCTCTCTGCTGCTCCACCTACTATTCCTACATCGGCATCTATAACTCCGTAAATTCTCCTGCCGGTTTTCTACAGGAACGTTACATGCAAATTTCAGATGAGCTGACCCGTATTCAAAATACCACCTTGGAAAAAAGCCTTTCCGATGTGCGCCTTGATCTGGGAGACGCCTACGCCAAAGTAAATGCCGGGCACAGTGCTCTTTTAAGCACAGAGGCAAGTATCAAGGCCGCTCTGGAGGAACTTTCCGATGTAGAAAACAATTATTCCAAGAAGTTAAAGGCCCCCAGCCAATCCTCCTACGAAACTTATGAGGAATATGCAGCGGCTTATCAGGCATATATTGCCGCCGTTTCCTCCGGTGCCAAAGCCGAAAAAGAAACCCAGCGGGCCGATATCTTATCCGCCTACGGGTTTGCAAGCATGAACGAATTAAAAGATGCCCAACAGGCAAACACGGCTGATATCAGTGCTTTATATGCTGCACTTGGCATCTTGTATGACTCCGGCACTGACTTTACCGGTACATTGAGCGCCCTATATACAGACATTTCCTCCGCTATTGATGGAGTAACCTTAGGACAGCCCATAAACGATATGACTTTGCGGAATCTTACCTGCCTTTTACAGGCAGCTATGCTTTACAGCGACACGGACTACGACCTTGCTTCCCTTACAAACACTTTAAATTTGTGCTCGGAATCCGCGACAATGACTGTAATTGCCGATTATCAGACTCTGGTGTCCGCTTTGCCGGAGCAAATGGTTACCACCGGTAATCTGATGACCTTAAAGAGTAACATGGATTCCCAGATTGTAACCGCAATTATCACCTTAAATTCAGTACTTCCAAAGGCGGAACAACTAAACGCTTCCGATGCACGTTATCAAATATTGGATTTGTATTTGATTCCCATTCAGGCATTGACCGAAGATGACACAAAGACGACAGCCTTTTTCTGTCTTGCAGTAGCAGCCCTGATAGACGCCCTATCCGTACTGTTTGCCATCTCTGTCCGCAAGCGGAAACCTATTTGGAAACGGAATTGCTTATTCCAAAATAATCCTGACGATTATCTGCCTCAAATCTGTGCCGCACTTCCTATTTGGAATAACCCGGACACTACTCCTGCCCTCTCTCTTGCAGAATTTTTATCCCGGTTCTATCCCAGCCCGGAAACAGAGGGGGACGGTTTTATGATGCAGGCAAATATCAGTGACTTGGACAGTTTCTATCCCTTGGTCGCATTGCTCAGCCAAATTAACCTTGCCAAAGTTGTCCCTGCCGGTTTTTGCGGAAATGAGGAAGAAATGGTTCTTCTGCGTGCCAAGTTTGTTTTCTGGGCAAATGCCTTAATATATGAAGAGAATATAAGAACCTTTTCCGAGGAGGTGACTGTATGACCGGATTGATTTTTTCCTGTCTGGCTGTTTTTGTGGGCCTTTACCATATTATAGTTGGCAAAGTAATCAAAAGAGGAAAAATAAGGGAACGCCATTGCGCCCTATGGATTGGCGATTTTCTTTTTTCGCTGCTTGGCGCAATCCTTACCCTTACCGCATATCATTTTACCCTGCTACCATTACTCACGCTGCGTTCTCTCCTGTTTTTTATGGGATTTTTGCTTGTTGCAGTATTATTTTTGTTTTTAGCTCCCACAGGGCTTAGTCTTCTTACCCAAAAGAACAATCCCTCTGAAGAAGCACTTATCTATGCAGAATATCGGTTTAATGACACAGTAGCAGCCGTGGGAAAGCTGCTTTGGCTTCTGCTGTTTGCACTTCCCCTGTTTTTTACCCTGCCCCAGTATGCTCCCGGCTATTTTAGTTTTCTGTCCACCTTCAAAGACGGGGAACTTTGCAGTGTATTTTGTTTGATTGCCTTTCTGATTTTGCTTCCTATCAGTCTCCGCCAGACACTTTTCTGGCTAAAGAATATCACACATACACCAGGTGAATCCGAAAGACACCTGTTAAAAATGGAACAGGCACGAATTTATTACAAGCGGAAAAACATAAAAATCTAAATAATCCGAAACAAAAAAACGTACAGACATTGATTCCTTATCAACTTGTGTACGTTTTTTATTTTTTTTATGAAAAATTTTTATTTTTTACTATCCGTTATAATAGGTTGGAAAGGACGGAGAAACCTATGGCATATCAAGCAATATTTAAGCGATATGAGTTAAAATATATACTTTCCTTAGAGCAAAAAGAGCGGCTTTTAGAAGCCATGGAACCCTTTATGGCATTGGATCAATACGGACGCACTACCATCCGGAATATTTATTTTGATACCGATACCTATCGTCTCATCAGACATTCCATAGAAAAGCCGGTATATAAAGAAAAACTTCGTATCCGCAGTTACACAAAAGCTACTTCAGACAGTCCGGTGTTTGTAGAACTGAAAAAGAAATTTGATTCTGTTGTCTATAAGCGGAGACTCTCCCTTCCGGAGCAAACCGCCATGACATGGATTCGTGGGCGTGATAACTTTGAAACATTTGCTGCGGAAGCAACAAACGCACAAATCGCAGCAGAAATCGACTACTTTAAAAACTTTTATGAGACTCTGCATCCAACCGTTTTTCTCTCTTATGAGCGGGAAGCCTACTATACCAGAGATGGCAGTGATTTCCGTGTTACTTTTGATGACAACATCTTATGCAGACAAGATCATTTGACATTGACTGCAGACCCCGGCGGTGTCCCGCTTTTGGAAGACGGGACAGTACTTATGGAGATAAAAACAGCAGGCGGCATCCCTTTATGGATGACCAACGTGCTGTCCAAAGAAAAAATAAATAAGACGACCTTTTCCAAATATGGAACCGCTTATCAAAAAATAATTTTTCCAAACCAAGGAGGATATTAATAAAATGGGAGCTATTTTTAAAGGACTTTTTGATTCAGACTTTGCCAGCATAATCAGTGTGGGAGATTTCTTACTTTGCATCGTATGTTCTCTCTTACTCGGATTGCTCTTAGCCTTTGGCTATATGTACCGCACCCGTTACACAAAGAGTTTTGTCGTAACATTGGCGCTTCTTCCGACTGTCGTATGCGTTGTCATCATGATGGTAAACGGAAATATTGGTGCCGGTGTCGCTGTTGCCGGTGCTTTCAGCCTTGTCCGTTTCCGTTCCGTTCCCGGAACAGCAAAAGAAATCAGCATGATTTTCCTTGCCATGGGCTCCGGCCTCATTTGTGGTATGGGATATCTGGGTTACGCAGTTCTATTCACTGTAATCATGTGCGCCATCAGTGTTCTTTACGCCCATCTTGATTTCGGTTCCAAGAAGAATGCGGCTATTTATAAGACATTGAATATCACTATTCCTGAGGATTTAGATTATACAAATGTGTTTGAAGAAATTCTTTCCGTATATACTAATTCCAGTGAGCTGATTCGTGTGAAAACCACAAATATGGGAAGCCTTTTCCGCCTTACCTACAATATTACCTTAAAAGATGCAAGCAAAGAAAAAGAAATGATTGATAAACTCCGCTGCCGAAACGGCAATCTGGAAATTTCTATCTCTAAGCAGGACACAACCGTTACTGAACTTTAAAGGAGTTTTCTATGAAAAAAATAAGATTTTATGCTATCAGCCTGACATGCGCACTGCTGCTGTCGGGCTGTGGTTCCCTTGGGAACGATTCCGGCTCGGGTTCTAATTCTATAAGTGTTGACCCGGGTGATAATTTTTCCAACCGCGATTTGGACTTTTCGTATGACGAAACAAAGAGTGCTTCTATCCTACTGAAAAACAATTCC
This sequence comes from uncultured Lachnospiraceae bacterium, assembly GCA_964425065.1. Taxonomy (GTDB): domain Bacteria; phylum Bacillota; class Clostridia; order Lachnospirales; family Lachnospiraceae; genus Acetatifactor. The sequence continues at coordinate 7,027 of CAYRLN010000044.1, forward strand.
GCCACCAGTGATTCCGCATCCGTGAAAATAGACGGCAGCGTCATTACCATTACCGGCGAAGGTACCTACATTGTATCCGGTACTCTTTCTGACGGCATGATTGTTGTTGAGGCAGATAAAGAAGATAAAATACAACTGGTTCTCGACGCGGTGACAATTCATAGCGATAATTCGGCACCTATTTATGTAAAGACAGCCGATAAAGTATTCATTACCCTTGCCGCTGATTCCAAAAACACTTTGTCTAACGGCGGCTCTTTCACCCAAATTGATGAAAACAACATTGACGCAGTCATTTTTTCAAAAGAAGACTTGACCTTAAACGGCGAAGGCTCTCTGACCATTGACTCTCCTGCCGGTCACGGAATTGTCTCAAAAGATGACTTGGTCATAACCGGCGGAACCTATTTCATAACCGCGTCTTCCCACGGACTAAGTGCCAACGACACATTAAATGTCACCTCTGCAAATCTTACCGTTGATGCCGGAAAAGATGGCTTACATGCGGAGAATGACGAAGACACCTCCCTGGGCAATCTTTTTATCGAAAGTGGCAATATCGTTGCCACCGCATCCGGAGACGGGCTTAGTGCATCCGGCACGTTAACTGTTTTAAACGGAACCTTCTCCCTCGAAACCGGTGGTGGAAGCAAAAATGCTTCTTCGAGTACTTCCAATTGGGGCATGGGATTTGGCAGATGGTCTTCCGGTTCCTCCAATTCTTCCAACGACACCAGTAGCAAGGGAATCAAAGCCACTTCCGATTTAGCGATTTTAGGCGGTGTTTATACGATTGACAGTGCCGATGACGGTATTCACTCGAATGCAAATGTTTCCATCAGTGGCGGCACCTTTGATATTGCCTCAGGTGATGACGGCTTCCACGCAGATGACAACCTTTCCATTTCCGGAGGTGTTATTACTATTTCCGAGAGTTATGAAGGTTTGGAAGGTCATAATATTGATATTACAGGCGGTACGATTTCTCTCTATTCCAGTGATGACGGTCTTAACGCTGCCGGTGGCAATGACCAGAGTGGTTTTGGCGGTTTCCGCGGAAATGATATCTTTGCTTCCGATGCGGACAGCTATATAAACATTTCCGGTGGTACTCTGTATGTAAATGCTGACGGCGACGGAATTGACTCCAACGGCAGTCTGACGGTTTCCGGCGGTGAAACTGTAATTGCCGGTCCCACAAACAGTGCAAACGGTGCTTTGGATTATGCCTCTAATGCCACCATTACCGGAGGAATCATTGTGGCGGCAGGTGCTTCGGGCATGGCAGTAAACTTTACTTCCGCTAAGAACCAGGGTGTTATGATGGTGTCTACCGGTTCACAAAATGCCGGCAGTACCATAACCTTAACGGATTCCGACGGGAACGTTATTTTTTCCTGGACAGCCGGTAAGTCTTACTCCTCTGTGGTACTCAGTTGTCCTGAAATACAAAAAAACAAAACTTATACTCTTACAATCGGCTCTACCATCAAAGAAATCACCATGAATGATTTAATTTACGGTGGCAGCAGCGGCTTTGGTGGAACCCACGGCAATGGCGGTCGCGGTCAAGGCGGCGGCCGCGGTTGGT
>CAYRLN010000045.1:0-8453 GCA_964425065.1 uncultured Lachnospiraceae bacterium
ATGCCTTCTCTCTATAAAGCACTGGGCGTGTACCTGCCCCTGATTACGACAAACTGTGCGGTTTTGGGTGTGGCGCTGACAAATGTGCAGAAAGAGTATGGTATCTGGATGGGTGTTGTGAACGGATTTGCAACAGCGGTCGGATTTACCATTTCGATTGTGATTTTGGCAGGACTTCGTGAGAAGATGGAATACAATGACTTTCCGGAATCCTTTAAAGGAATGCCCATGGTACTTATTACAGCAGGTCTGATGGCGATAGCGTTCTGCGGATTTCAGGGATTGTTATAGGAGGATGACAGATGGATATGATGGGTATACTGACAGCCGCTGCGGTTGTTGGAATTGTAGGTATTTTTATCGGTCTGTTCCTTGGAATTGCCGGAATTGTATTTAAAGTAGAAGTGGATGAGCGGGAAGAAGCCGTTCTTAACGTTCTTCCCGGGAACAATTGCGGCGGTTGCGGATATGCCGGATGCTCCGGTTTGGCAACGGCAATTGCAAAAGGGGAAGCACCCGTGAATGCCTGTCCGGTAGGCGGCGACGCAGTAGGAAAGCAGATTGCGGAAATCATGGGAGTGGAAGCCGGAGACTCCAAGAGGATGGTGGCATTTGTCCAATGCCAGGGCGACTGTGAAAAAACACATGATGATTATGAATATGTGGGAATTGAAGATTGCGGTATGCTGGCATTTGTACCGAATGGAGGACCGAAATCCTGTAATTATGGTTGCCTGGGATACGGTTCCTGTGTGAAGGCCTGCCCGTTTGATGCTATCCATGTGGTAAACGGGGTGGCAGTGGTTGACAGGGAGGCTTGTAGAGCCTGCGGAAAATGTGTGGCAACCTGTCCTAAGAATTTAATTTCCATGGTTCCTTATGATGCATCTTATATGGTGGCATGCAGTTCCCTGGACAAAGGACCAATTACAATGAAAGCATGTACCGTTGGCTGTATCGGCTGTGGAATTTGTGTAAAGAATTGTCCTGCCGGTGCAGTGACAGTGGAAAACTTCAATGCGTCCATTGATGCCGGAAAATGTACCGGATGTGGCACATGCGCAGAGAAGTGTCCGAAAAAAGCGATTATACAAATGTAGAAAGGAGCCCCTATTATGAGATTACCGGAAGAACATGACAATGAACAAAAGATGAGCAGGTCTACCGTGTACAGTGTAGTAGGGGTTATTTTATTTTTTCTGGTTGTGCTTATTTTGGTTCTTGTTATGAATTACCGGGGCGGAAAGAAGACGGGAAACACAAATCAGGGAAATGGAGGCACTAATCAGGTTGCCGATTATCAAAAGCCTGTGGAGGATGAGGACAACTTTGGCTCGGTGCTTTCTCCGGATGATTTGGATTTCTGGGATATGTATCCGGTAGAGTCTGCGGAGAGTAATCAGGAAGATAGTTCAAACAAAAAACAAGATAAGGAAGAATCGGATCCGTCCACGGATGGCAGACATACCAAAGTGGTGGGCACAGACGGGGAAGAAGAGTGGGTGCTGATAAACCAATACCTGACGAAGAATACCTATGACTTTACGAAACTGGTATGCCAATCCAATATCATGAAGTATTATGTGGACGGAAAACTGACTTCTTATGTGGGAGTCGATATTTCGGAAGAACAGGATTATGTGGACTTCGTGAAATTAAAAAAAGCAGGAATCAACTTTGTGATGCTTCGTGTGGGTGCCAGAAGATACAGCACCGGACAGATTATAGAAGATGATTATTTTAAGGATAATATCAAAAGAGCCACTGACGCGGGGCTTGAAGTAGGAGTTTATTTCTTTTCTCAGGCGATAACGGAAGCCGAAGCGGAGGAGGAAGCAAATTTTGTGCTGGAAAGTGTCAAAGGCTATGATTTGGAGTATCCGATTGTCTATCAGATGTCATATATCAGCAATGATTCTTCGCGAATTGATTCTTTGACAGTGGATGAAAAGACTCAAATTGCAGAGAAGTTTTTAGAGACCATCAAAGGGGCCGGATATGTTCCGATGGTTTACGGAACAAAAGAATGGCTGATTAAGAAGGTTGACTTAAGCCGGTTGAACGAGTACGATATATGGCTTAGTCAACCGGGAGATTTGCCGGATTATCCCTATAAATTCTCAATATGGCAATATGCCACAAACGGGAATATTGATGGAATTTCCGGTAATGTTAATTTAAATATCAGCTTTATTGACTATTCGGAGAAATAGAATAAAGTTTAGGTGAAACTTTTAAATCGGCGTAAATATCAGCGTAAACGGAAGGAGAGAAATTTTCCAGATAGTTTACCTGATAGTTGCGCCTGATTCCGTTTTTGGACAATATATCAATGGCCTTGTTGTACGCAATTGCGGCTTCCTCCATGGTATCGTAGATGCCAATGTTGTAGTAGCCGTTGACATGGATTCGGGCAAGATAACGGATCCGGTCTTTCTCTTTGCGGGGAATCACTCCGTGGTATTGGTTGAAAATCTCGAGATTTTCACGGCGGAAATCGGTAGAATCACCGTTCAGAAAACGGTAATCGCGCCCGCATACTCCATAGTTTTTTATGCCGAAACGTCCAAGGATATTGACCTGCATGCCAAAATCGGCCACAAAATAATGACCACCCCGGCGCATGATTTTGTGGGAGGAAAAATAAAACAAGTCATCAATATCAAATTTCAGTATTGTGGAAGGAGATAAATAATAATAGAAAAACTTGGGACGCACGTAAATTGGTGTGGGAAAATACATGCGATTATCCCGGAGATTGATTAGACAGACCCATTTCTCAAAAGCGAGATACCGGGTCTCTTTTTTATAGTCTTGTATGGAAAGAGGGGAAACACCTTCTTCGGAGAAGCGGAGCAGACCACAGGCCTCGAGATAAGCATTATGTGCCACAGAAGCCGTTTGGAAACTGCCGATACTGATATGTTTTCCGTGATGTGTTATGGAGGCACGGTAATAGATGCTTCCGTCTTTTTTTGTGGCGAGATAGACGCCCTGAGGTAATTTTTCCATGAGAAAGCCCCCTTTCGTGATTTTTCACTTGTGAGAAGAAAGATAAGTTTATTATAGCATGTGCCCGCGGATAATACAATGTTGGAAAACTTTTGCGTTCCGGTCATAAAATGGATTTTTGTCACATAAAATGATATGGGGAAATTTTGTTATGAAGGTGACAAGCTTATGTATAAAAAATATACTACTGTTTTATTATTGGGCAATTTTATTGTGCTGGCAGCTCTTTTTTGTGTAAGGGAACTACAGTTAAATAGAATCTTAGCAGAGGAGGCATTTCAACTTGATGCACAGGATGCACTCAGTGAGTATGATGCGACAAAATACAATTACAATGGACAAGTTGTGGCATCGGGGCAGAGAATCGTAGAGGTTGAATTACTGGAAAACAAATGGACGTATCAAATCTCGGAGGAGGATTATGAAGTTTTGCTGCGCATCGTGGAAGCGGAGGCAGGCAGCGAAGGGGAGAAAGGGAAATTATTGGTTGCAAATGTGGTGCTGAACCGGGTGCAAAACGAGGATTTCCCGGATACGGTCAAAGATGTGGTGTTTCAAAGCAGTGGCGGGACAAGCCAGTTTTCGCCGGTGAGTGACGGAAGATATTATACGGTGGAGATTACAGAGGAAACGGTCAGGGCAGTAGAGAGAGCGCTGGCGGGGGAGGATATCTCGGAGGGAGCGCTGTTTTTTGTGGCACGAAAAACGGCAGACCCGGAGCGGATGGAATGGTTTGATACAAATCTGAAGTTTCTTTTTAGTTATGGCGGCCATGAATTTTTTAAATAGTAGATTTCTTTTAATAACATTGCGTAGATGGGAAACTTGTGCTATACTTTTTAGGATTTATGAGATAAAATAGCGTAAAAAACGCAGATTGGAGTCGCTATGGAAGTATTTTACAGCAGTACCAGAAACCAAAATGAAAAAGTAACCGCTTCGCAGGCAATTTTGAAAGGCCTGTCAGATGACGGCGGTTTGTTTGTACCGGATCATATTCCGGCATTGGATAAAAGTTTAAAAGAACTTTCTGCTATGACCTATCAGGAAGTGGCTTATGAAGTTATGAAACTTCTTTTGACGGATTTTACAGAGGAAGAACTGAAAAATTGTATCAACAGAGCGTATGATTCCAAGTTTGATACGGAAGTAATTGCTCCTCTTGTAGAGGCGGAGGGTGCTTATTATTTGGAACTTTTCCATGGTGCAACAATTGCATTTAAAGATATGGCACTGTCTATTTTGCCCCATCTTTTGATTACATCTGCGAGAAAAAATAATGTGAAAAATGAGATTGTTATCCTGACAGCAACTTCCGGGGACACAGGTAAGGCTGCCCTTGCCGGATTTGCGGATGTGGAAGGAACAAGAATCGTTGTATTTTATCCTAAGAATGGAGTCAGTCCCATTCAGGAAAAACAAATGGTAACACAAAAAGGTGCCAATACATATGTAGTGGGAATTACCGGTAACTTTGATGATGCCCAGACCGGCGTAAAAAATATTTTCTCTGATAAAGAGCTGGCTAAAGAAATGGAAGAAAAAGGTTTCCAATTCTCTTCCGCAAACTCGATTAATATCGGACGACTGGTTCCCCAGATTGTTTACTACGTATATGCATACGCAAAACTTTTGGCTGAAGAGAAGATTTCCGAAGGGGAAAAAATCAATGTGGTGGTTCCTACCGGAAACTTTGGTAATATTTTGGCTGCATTCTATGCAAAGAATATGGGACTTCCCATTGCGAAACTGATTTGTGCTTCCAATGACAATAAGGTGCTCTATGATTTCTTTGAGACCGGTGTCTACGACAGGAACAGAGAGTTTGTACTGACAACATCCCCTTCCATGGATATTCTGATTTCCAGTAACCTAGAGCGTCTCATTTACCGTATAGCAGGAAACAATGCAGAGAAGAATGCACAGCTTATGGCGGCACTTTCCGGACAGGGTAAATACGAGATTACGGAAGATATGAAAAATCAACTGGGCGATTTCTACGGAAATTATGCGAATGAGGCTTGCACGGCAGCTACGATTAAGAAGATATATGAAGATTGCGGTTACGTGATTGACACGCATACAGCAGTGGCTGCGGCAGTTTATGATAAGTATGTTGCAGATACAAAAGATAAGACGAAGACGGTAATTGCATCCACTGCAAGCCCGTTTAAATTTACAAGAAGTGTGATGAATGCCATCGATGCAAAGTATGATGAGATGGGAGACTTCGAACTTGTAGATGAACTTTCCAAAATTGCAAATGTGGCAGTGCCAAATGCAATCGAAGAAATCCGCACGGCACCGGTTCTGCATGATCATGTGTGCGGTAAAGAGGAAATGAAAACTGTTGTGAAAGCCTTTTTGGGGATGTAAGTCCTGTGGGGGGACTAAGGCTTCGTGATTCAGACCGTAAGCGGTCAGGGGTATAACATGAAGAGAAAAAAACACATATTGGTAGTAGACGACGTAGTTTTTAACCTGAAATGTGCAGAGGATGTACTGAAAGATAAGTATGATTTAACCTTGGCATCCTCCGGAAAAGAGGCATTGGAGTGTTTGCAAAAGGGAGTTCCCGATTTGGTTTTGCTTGACGTTATTATGCCGGAAATGGACGGATATGAGACGTTTGCAAATATTCGGGAAATAAAGGGCATGGAGGAAGTGCCTATTATTTTCCTGACGGCAGACATCGGTGTGGGCAGCGAGGTTATGGGATTGCAGATGGGGGCAATGGATTATATACATAAGCCTTTTGACCCCAATATTATGCTGAGCAGGATAAAGCGTGTACTGGAGATAGAAGATATCAAGAAACAGCTGGAGGCCTCGGCAAAAAAGGACAGTCTGACAGGACTTTGGAACAGAAACTATCTTCAGGAAATATTGAACCGTTCCGGAGAGTTAGGGGCACAGGGGGCCTTTATTCTCTTCGATATGGACAATTTTAAATATGTGAATGATACCTTTGGACATTTAGTGGGCGATGCGGTTCTTTCCAGATTTGCGGAAGGCTTGAAAGAACGTATGAAACCCGGTGATGTTGCCTGCCGTTTGGGTGGTGATGAATTTGCGGTATTTATCAATGACTCTATGAGCAGGAGTGAATTTGCGCAGTATTTGTCACAGTGGATTGAACAGTTGGAAGGGTCCATTCAGGTTGTGAAGGGAGAAGATACCAATATTACGGTTTCTGCAGGCGTAGTTGGGATGCCTTCAGACGGAAAAGATTTTATTACGCTTTACAATAAGGCTGACAAGGCTTTGTATCATGTAAAGAAAAACGGAAAGAGAACTTTCCATTTTTATCAGGAAAAGGAGACTCTTGATTTCGAAAGTTTGAGCAATCAGGTGGATTTACATGAAATCCGTGAGCGAATTACGGACAAGCAGGGGTACAAGGGCGTGTTCCAGTTGGAGTATGAAGGTTTTAGCCACATATTCCAATTCATCCAGCGTTCGGTAGAGCGTTCCAAACAAAACGTACAGATGGTGTTGCTTTCCGTCAGGGCAAAAGCAGGTATGGAGCAGGATCATGACAGTACGGGTAAGTTAATCCGGTTAATGGAAGATACCATTGTCAACTCTCTCAGAAAGGGAGATGTGGCTAACCGTTACAATAATTCCCAGTATGTTATTTTGCTGGTGGATGCGGATTTGAACGAAGGAAAAATAGCGGCAGAGCGCATTGTAAATAAATGCCAAAGCCAGTTTAATGAGTGTGGTTATGAAATCAATTATGATATTCAGACCATTGAAAAGAAAACGGAAAAATAACAATAAAAATCCCGGTCATTTGGCCGGGATTTTTTGCTCAATTAACGTTTATCTAATTTGACATACTCCTGATCTTCAATGACAGGTCTGTAGGCAGGGCGGATGATTTTTCCGTTGTTTGCCAATTCTTCCAGACGATGGGCACTCCAACCGGATATTCTTGCAATGGCAAAAATGGGAGTGTACAGTTCCATGGGAAGACCCAGCATGTGGTATACAAAGCCGGAATAAAAGTCCACATTGATACTGACACCTTTATACATTTTGCGTTCCTCCGCAATGATTTGCGGTGCAAGACGTTCTACGGCAGAATATAAACCAAATTCTTCGTGTAACCCTTTCTCGACGGAAAGTTTTTCAACGAAAGAGCGGAAGACGACTGCTCTTGGGTCGGATTTGGAGTAGATAGCGTGACCTACACCATAGATTAAACCTGAATGGTCGAAAGCCTCTTTGTTTAATAACTTCTTTAGGTATACCGAAATTTCTTCATCATCTGACCAGTCGGAAACTTCCTGTTTCATTTCTTCAAACATTTGGACGACCTTGATATTGGCACCGCCGTGACGGGGACCTTTTAAGGAACCGATTGCAGCGGCAATGGTAGAGTAGGTGTCTGTCAGAGAGGAAGTAACCACATGGGTGGTGAAGGAGGAGTTGTTACCTCCGCCGTGTTCCATGTGAAGCACCAGTGCGATATCTAAAATTTTTGCCTCCAGAGGAGTGAATTTTCCATCCGGTCTTAAAATGTGCAAAATATTTTCTGCAGTAGAATATTCGGGAACCGGCTGGTGAATAAAGAGACTGTTTCCGTCATGGTAATGGCTGTAAGCCTGATAACCGTAAATGGAAAGAAGGGGAAACAGGCTGATTAACTGAAGGCACTGTCTGAGCACATTGGGCAGGGAGGTGTCGTCTGCTCTGTCATCATAGGAATAGAGAGTGAGAACACTTCGCGCAAGCGTGTTCATCATATCACGGCTGGGAGCCTTCATAATGATATCCCGCACAAAACTGGTGGGAAGAGTGCGATAAGCTGCCAACAGTTTTTGGAAATCCGCAAGTTCCTCTTTGTTTGGCAATTCACCAAAAAGCAACAGGTAAGTACATTCCTCAAAACCGAATCTGTTCTCGCCGGTAAAACCGTTTACAAGGTCTTTCACATTATAACCCCGGTAGAAAAGCTCGCCGTGGGCAGGAACGGATTCGCCGTTAATGATTTCAGTGGCACGTACATCGGAAATATGGGTCAATCCTGCAAGGACACCTTTTCCGTTTAAATCACGCAGTCCCCGCTTGACATCATATTTTGTAAAAAGGTCAGTCTCAATGATTCCGTTTTTCTCGGAAAGTTCGGCTAAATGCAGTATATCGGGTGTAATGTCGTAGTATGAAAATTGATCCATGGATCGTCCCCCTTTCTTTTGGTGCTTTAACGCATGAATAATGCGCTGTGTGAAACGGTATTTTCAGTTTATCATGGAGAAAAATGGGTTGCAATATAAAATGTGAATTTTATAAAGTTTTTATTAGAGGTGGATTTTTTTTTGCTCCCGTATTACAATAAATACGTTTGAAGAAAAGGAAAACGGAGGACATAAATATGACAGTACAGGAGATGTTGTCCCACGTGGATCATACCCAACTAAAGGCTTTTGCCACAT
>CAYRLN010000046.1:0-8424 GCA_964425065.1 uncultured Lachnospiraceae bacterium
TACAATCTCATAGAAGTCCGCCCCGGCTCCATCGGCATTACCGATGCCAGCTGTCCGGACAAACTGTGCGTGCACATGGGGTTTCAGGAAAGTTCTCTCCTCCCCATCACTTGTCTGCCTAACAATGTAGTGATCCGCCTTGCCCACGCGTCAGACTCACCTGACGGTGTAACCTACTAAAAGTATACAACAACTCTTTGTATCTCGTAAAGCGCAGACATTGTTTCATAAGGAGCCTTCATGAAAAGAAAAAAGAAACACTATTTTCCGGGATATCTGTTTTCTCTGCTATCCCTTACCTTCACAGTACTGCTTCTTACCGCCTGCGGCAAAGAACCGTCAGAACAAACCACTAAAACTGCGTCCACGGAGTTTTCGTCCTTGGAAACGGATGCCGTTTTGGACTCCGAAGGTTCTGTAAAGGACAGTACCTCCACCTCTATCCCCACACCGCCCATCGCCCCGCCGGATGACTACAAACAGAAGGTGTACGAAAAAATGGCGGGCGACTACAACATTCCCATCATCAATATCTACACCAAAGACCGGCAGGAGGTCCTTTCTCTTGAGGAGTACGTGGAATGCGTGGTAGATGTGTTTAACTGCGAAGAAGCATTTATGATGGATGAAGTGGCTGCGGGAATCCGCGTGCGGGGTAACTCCAGCGCACACTACGGAGATGTTGATGCCATCCGTGAATACAAAGCCCCCTACCGCATTAAGTTTGAAGAAAAACAAAACATGCTGGGATTAAATGACGGCGCAAAATGCAAAAGCTGGGTCCTGCTAAAAACGGACTGGAACCTGCTTGCCAACGATGTGGCTTTCCGCATGGCAGATGCCATATTCGACGGACATGCCTTTATCTCTGACAGCAAATATGTCCATTTATACATAAATGAAGAATTACAGGGAATTTACCTTCTCTGTGAACAAAGCCAGGTAAACAAAAACCGTGTGGATGTAAATGAGCCGGAAGACGAAGACGACGGAACAAATGTGGGCTATTACCTTGAACTCAACAACTATGCCTACGTTGAAGACGATCCCTTCTTTATCATGGATTATGAACAGGGAACCGTGACCGATATCGAAGGCGTTACCCGCACCTTTGTCCCCGCCGAATATAGCATAAAAAGCGAAATCACTTCCGAGGAACAGTTGGAATTTATTGAACGCTACATGAATAATCTGTTCCGTGCTCTCTACGAGGCCTGCGAAAACGACCTCTATCTGACCGTAAATGAAAAGGGAAACCTGGTCCGCACCAACTTTACCTCCTCCTATGAGGTTGCAGACGCATTGCTTGACCTGGAATCCGTGGTAAATATGTACATTCTCTATGAGATTGTCCATGACAACGACTGCGGCGAAGGCAGTTTCTATATGTGCATAGATTTTTCTCCTGACAGCAAAATCCAGAAACTGCAATTCACATCCCCTTGGGATTTTAACTGGGCTTATACCGATGAACCTGCAGGGCAATACTATGCCGCCGCTTTTAACAATGAGGACTTTGTAAACACCATGGGGGACCGCAGCAATCCCTGGTTTATCCTGCTGATGACCGAGGACTGGTTTCAGGAAATGGTCCGTGAGAAATGGACCTCTCTCCGCCTCTCAGGGGAACTTGAAAAATGCCTGCTCTATGAGGAACAATACATTAAGACCCATGAGGCGGAAATCAATATAAAAGAAGATTACATCGTGGGTGGCGCCCAAAGTACCCTTGAATGGATCCGCACAAGAATTGAGTGGCTGGATACGCAGTGGCTGGATTCGCAGTGGCTGGATTCACAGGAGGTGGACACACAGGGAGTAGATAAATAAATATTTTAAATTGAAAGAAGCCGGGAGCAATTCTCCCGGCTTCCGCTTTTATTCCCGCTGCATATTCTTTCTGTACTCGCTGGGGGATACCCCGCATTCTGTCTTAAAGATTTTCATGAAATGCTTCTCGTTTTCATAGCCGATGGTCTGGCTGATTTCAATAATCTTCATATCCGTTCCCGAAAGCAATTCTTTGGCCTTTGCCACACGGAGTTCCTTCAGATAATTCACGAAATTGGTTCCTGTGTACTGCTTAAAGGAGAAAGAAAACAAAGAATAGTTCATGGAAATGTGATTGGACACCACCGCCATGTTCAAATCCTTGTTGTAGTTTTGCTTAATGTAATCCACTGCTTCTTTCATCTTCTGCTGATTGCGGTTGGCATCCAGCTGATTATTGATGTGATTATGTATATCTAAAATCATGCCCATGAGCACTTCTTCATACTGACTGATATTTGCATAATCCAGCACATGTTTGCACTCTGAAATGGTTTTCAGGTTTTCCTCGGAAACGGCATTCCGGTAAATATCCCCCACCTCTTCCAAAAACATATGAATTACCTTCACAAACTCTTCCTGGGTGATGCGCTCCCGCTTTGTCTCCTCAAACAGGCGGTTCCAATGCTGGGTAAGCTCTTCTGTCTTATCTGTTCCGATGAGCTGGATTCTCTGCATACAGTTCTGTTCACGGAGAAGTTTCTGGGCCTGCACACGGAGGCCTTCGGGAACAGACACCTTAGGTTCCTTTCCGCACTGCACTTCCTGTCCGAGACAGAAAGCCCTCTTTCGCATGGAATAGGCTTCTTTGTAGGCGGCAAGAAGGTCCCTGATACCACTGTAGGGCGCACTGATACCGGCGTTTGCATCCGCCAGCTCGTTTAAGCATAGTTCCTCCAGATTATCCGCCTCCACAATAAACACGTCTCCGTCCTCTACATCTTCCACGTAAATATAAGAACGGTTTTCCTCCGGTGTCACCGTTTTCCCCGTCACGCATACCACATAAGGCTTGTCGAAGAACAGATTGGAATACTTCTGTTCCAAAAGTTCCTCTTCCTCCTGGGACATGGCTCCCGAAGTAAAGATGAACTTCAGCTGCTGATAACCCACCTTTTTCTCCGCCAGCTGTATACTCTGACGCTTCTCTATCTCCGCGTTCAGCTTCTTTAAAATATCCGTGATTTTCTCACGCTCCACCGGCTTAAGCAAATACTCCCGCACACCGTGACGGAGCATCTCTACTGCAAATGAAAAGTCATCAAAACCGCTGATTGCCACCATAAGAGGCGGATTTTGAAGCTCCATGGCACGGCTTACCAGTTCAATACCGTCCATTTTCGGCATACGGATGTCCGTAAACATGACGTCCACATGCTGCTCTTTCAGCACCTCCAAAGCGGCCTCGCCGTTGGCACAGTCTATAATCACTTCCACCGGTACGCCACTGCGCTGTACCATGGTCTTAATTCCGTTCCGTATTAATTTCTCATCTTCCACAATAAGTACTGTCTTCAACTCAAATCTCCTCTCCTGCACCAAAGGGGCATCTATTTTACCTGTTCCGGTTTCGCGGTCTTTCTGGGCAGTCTCATGGTAATCTTGGTGTAACAGCCAAGTTTGGAATCAATTTCCAGACCATATCCCTCGCCGAAAGCCACGTTGATGCGGTCCTGCACGTTCTTAAGTCCGATGCCGTGCCCCTTGCCGCCTGTCACTTCCACATCCCCTTTAATCTTGCTGCGAAGCTCTTCCACTTCTTCTTCCGTCATGCCAACACCGGCATCCGTTACCTGAATGTAACAGTCATCCCCTTTGATAATACCCTTAATATAAATATTGGTATCCTCTGCCATCTCCTCAATGCCATGCAAAATCGCATTCTCCACAATGGGCTGCAGGGACATCTTGGGAATCTCCTGATCCAAAAGCTCCTCCGGAAGATTGGTGGACAAATAAATATCATAATCAAAACGCAAATTAATCAGAACCATGTAGTTTTTGATATATTCCAGTTCCTCCCGCAAAAGAACATTCCGGGACACCCATTTCATACTGTAACGAAGAAGTTTTCCAAGGGATGTGATGGCATCCGAAATCTCATATTCCTCATTGATTTCCGCCATCATCTTAATGGACTCCAAAACGTTGTAGATAAAATGGGCATTGATCTGATTCTGCAGGGCTCTGATTTCCGAGTTCTTCACTAAAACCTCGCGGTTGATGTTCTCCTGCATCAGGGCCTGGATACGGTCTAACATCTTGTTTAACTGGACGCTGAGCTCGCCCATCTCATCATTGCCGCCCTCTTCAATACGCACGTCAAGGTCACCCTTCTGAATGGTGCGGATGGCATCCATAACCACATAAAACTGGCGCAACATATGTTTCACTATGAAATTCACAAAAATAGTTACAAGCAAAATAAAAGCAAGCAGCACAAACAAATAGATATTTCTCGTTGTCTGTACTTCATGGATTTCAGCGGAAATGTCCTGCACCATCACAAGGATTCCATCCATTTCACGTATGGTCTGATAGGACACAATCAACTTTTTATCCCCGATGGGCACATACAGAGTACCCGTGCTTTTATCATCCTCGCTGCTTCGCGCCACAAGTTGTTCCATCACTGCTTCGGAATCTTCCTGTTTGTTTGCGCCGTAAAGAGTGGTTCCGTCCTCCAAAATAAAGCAGCTCCACTCGTTCTCAATATTTTCATAAAGAGAGGGAAACATGGTCGCCATGGACATGGCAGATTCCACATATCCGATTACCCCATGCTCATATTCCCTGATGGGCGTTACCAAGGACACAATATCCTCCGACTGACTGGTAATCAAAGAGGAAAAAATCGTGTCTTTATAAGAAAAATGCCAGCCGGATACATCCTCTTGCTGTGCCCAGCTAAGTTTCTCCATCCTGCTCTTTTGGTAAAGCACGGGCATCATTTCCTGCACCGCATCACTGGCGGAGAACACACGCACGCAGTACAAAACCGGGTTACTGTTTACCAGACGTTCCAAATCCGCAACGTCATCCTCGTAGAAGGCCAAAAGTTCCTCCGTTGACATAGCCTCACCGCTCATACTGCGGACCAGCACATCCTTCATCTCATCATCCGTCAGGAAAAATTGGGTAGACATATTGATAGAATCTATATTCTTTTGTATCTGTACATCGTTACGTTTCGCATTGTACTCCATGTAAGACAAATTCTCGTCCTTCACATTCTGCTCCATATTGTAGAATATTACAGTGGTCAGAATGGCCAAAGGAAGTAGCAGCGTCCCGACAATAACCGCAGTAAATTTTACATTTAATTTCATCTGCTATTCTATTCCAAGCCTTTCCTTGTTTTCCTTTAAAATCCGGGTTTTTTCCTCCAGCAGTTCCATAAATCCGAGTGCGTTACGCTCTGCCTCAAACTCTTCCATAATAAGGTCAAATTCTTCCTCCGACCCTGCTAAAAGAAGCTTCTTTACCGTTTTACTCCACAACTGCTCGACTTTTGCATTTACCGTTCCAAAATAGGTATCGGAAGAAAAAATAATCTCATACTGCCCCAAGTACTGGGCGTAGGGGTACGTCCACTCCTCCATCTGGGCAATAGGAGCCTCCGTGCCGGTGTCCCACTGCATCTGCATGGCATTGTTCTGAAGCATCCAATAAGTGTTGTCTGCGCCATACAGCGCATCATACGTTTTACGGTCTGTGCTTAAGATTTTCTGCACATCCTCTTTTATGACAATTTCCCCATCTACCACATCATAGGTGACACCTTCCACACCCACATAAGTCAGCATCTGACCGTGCTCACTCATGAGATAATCAAGGAACGCGATGGCTCTCTCCGGATACTCGCAGTTTTTGGAAATCAGCGTTACCGTCCAGCCGTTGATGCCGGTGATCGGAAGTGTATAATCTGCACCATTGCTGTTTTTCGGTCCGTCCACAGCCATATAAATGCTGTCCGGATCTTTTTCATACAAAATCTTCTGCTGGTCTGCCATATCCGTATGCTGATACAACATACAGAAATATCTTCCCTCAGCCAGTTTTTCACTCATCTGGGTGCGCTGGTCCACGAAGATATCATTGAGCAAATAGCCTTCCTCGCCAAGCTGGCGGAACATTTTCATCCACTTGATATACTCCCCATCCGTGTACCTGTCATAAAACCTGCCGTCCTTTTCGTAAGGAATGGCAAGGAAATTCATGAGCATCTGGTCGAAGGAGACACAGCCTGTCTCGTCGAATACATGGGCTCCGATGGGAATCAACTCCTTACCGTCCACCTCCGGAAACATTTCCTTGGCTTTTTTTACTGCATTGTAAAAACCTTCCGTAGTGGTCATGTCGGGACTGCCGATTGCCTCATAAATATCTTTTCTAACCAAAAAAGTCTGGTTGGAAGGAATGTTGTTGTATTCCTCCAAATCCTGAGGAGTGTAGGAAGAACAGGGATACTGATATACATTCCCGTCCTCACTGCGGTACCAGTTTAACACCGTCTCATCCGCCACCTCATAAAAATACATGTCGTATTCGTCTGCCAGTTCATTCAGGGCATAAACCATATCCTGACTAATCATTTCCGCAACCTGAGGCTCCCACCAGCCCAGGGTAATAATATCCGGCAGGGCATCCAAGGAAATCAGGGAGTTTAACTTCTCCTCCTCATTTCCGATGGGCGTCACAAAATTCACCGTCACACCGGTTTCCTCTGTGATTTTATCAGACACTGCATTGCCACCCCACTTGGTCACAAACCAGGAATAATTGACATACCAATCCAAAGTCACTTCTTCCCCGGCGTAACGCTGCCAGCCCGGCAGATTCTCATCCGCCACGCCGCCGGTCTCCTCCTCACCGCAGGCGGCGGCAAACAGACCGCAAAAAAGGGCTGTTGCCAGAACCAATGCTATTTTTTGAAAACTTTTTTTCAGTTCCTTTTTCATAACGAAATTTTATCCTTCCTTGACGTAGCCGCTTGTTTTTCTTTTGCACTGTTCCCATTATACCACAAACTGAAGAAAAACACCAAAAAACGCGACAAAAGAAGGGGCGGTGCCATAGTTCTGCCACCTGCCTCTTCTTATATGCTTTTTCTATACTTTACTCTTTTACCGCTCCCGCAGAAATACTGCTGATAATGTACTTGGAGAATACCGAAAATACAAGCAGGATGGGGATTACGGAAATGGCTACCGCCAGATAAATCGCACCTTGATTTGCCTGAATATCAATGGAGGCATTCAAGGTTGTAATCAGTACTGCCAAAGGCATCTTTGCCTTTTTGTTGATGATTAACATGGGAACCAGATAACTGTTCCAGTTGCCGATAAATCCCATGATTGCCATGGTGGCAATACCCGGTGCCATAATGGGAAGGGCTATTCTGTGGAAAGAATAGATTTCACTGGCACCGTCCATCCGTGCAGCTTCTACCAAAGTGGGAGGAAGGGAAGACTGTACGTATTGCCTCAAGAAGAATACGGTTCCCGGAGCAGCAATCGCCGGTATAATAAGCGGTACATAACTATTAATCATATGCATCTGCGTTACCAGATTGTAAAAACCAATCAGGGACAACTGTCCCGGAATCATCATAAATACCAGAATGGCACCGAATACAATCTTATTTAATTTAAATCTATACATCGCCAGCGCATAGGCGGTAAGGGCTGAGAAATAAGAGGAAAGGATGGTTGCGGGAATGGCAATCAGCAAACTGTTCCACATACCCTGAAACAAATTGAAATGCTGCTTTACTCTCGCCCAGTTCTCCGCAAGATGGCTGCTTGGAATAAATGTAAAATAGGTGGAAATCTCATTTCCGCTACGTGTAGCATTTACTATCATAAGAAGAAAAGGAAGCAAACATGCCGCACCAAGAAGAATCAGGAATAAGTATAATAATGCTTTTTTAATCTTAAATGCCATGCCTATTTCTCCTTTCTGTTATACACTTTGAACTGCAGGATTGAGAATCCCAAAATAATCACAAACAAGATATATGCAATGGCGGATGCATATCCCACCTGCATGGTTCCTGTAGTAAATCCGAATTTATATAAGTACATCATAGCCGTCTGCACCGAGTCGTAGGATGCGGAAGCCTTTCCGGACATGAGGAAAGGTAAATCAAACATCTGGATACCACCAATCATGGATGTGATGGTTACATATAAGAGAATCGGTTTAATCAGCGGCAATGTGATTTTCGTAAACACTTTGAATCTTCCGGCACCGTCAATGGCTGCGGCTTCGAAATAATCCTTTGAAACACCCTGGACACCTGCCATCAGCATGAGGAAGGAGTTACCGAACCACATCCAGGAAAGAATAACTGCAATAGTAGGACCTGCGGTGTCCGCATCTCCCAACCAGTCAACCGGATTGTAATTCTGTCCAAACAATCTATAAATCGCATTAATAATCTGATTAAAAGTTCCGTATCTCCAGTCAAGCAATGTCTTGAACAGGAAAGCAACGGAGGTACATGCAATCAGGTTGGGCAAATAATAAATGATACGGAATACGCGGAGTCCCTTCATCTTATACTTGATATCTGAAAAGATAATCATCAGG
>CAYRLN010000047.1:0-6943 GCA_964425065.1 uncultured Lachnospiraceae bacterium
GCACTCGGCTGTTAACCGAGTTGTTGTAGGTTCGAGCCCTACTCGGGGAGTTTTTGGCGACATAGCCAAGCGGTAAGGCATGGGTCTGCAACACCCTGATCACCAGTTCAAATCTGGTTGTCGCCTCTGAAAACCTCAAGATATTCTTGAGGTTTTTTTAATATTTAATTAACTCACTTTATTATTAAAATTCATTTGCTATAATGTGTACAAATGAAAGGATGATATTATGAGTGAGCATGTAGAGAAGAAGGAAAATAGTAAGAAAAGAAGAGGAAAAGTGTTGCAGACGATTGCGTTGATTATAGGGATTATATTCATTGTATATTTTCTCTGTATTGAATTTTTTACGGGGCACGGTACGAATTTTTATTTTATTTGGTTGATTATGGGTGTTGTATTGCTGGTGTTTTCTTTTATCTGCCGTATGGGGTGGATTGAACAGTTACCTATCTGGATGCGACGGGGAGCACTTATATGCTGTGCGATAGGGCTGTTTTGCTTTGCGTTTGTAGAAGCATTGATTATCAGCGGTTTCAATGCAAAAGGAGTTGCGGATTTAGATTACATCATAGTACTAGGTGCACAGTTAAAACCCAGCGGTCCCAGTAAAGTTTTAAAAATGAGATTGGATAAAGCTTATGATTATCTGATTGAGAATCCTGACACAAAGGTAATAGTATCGGGAGGTCAGGGAAGTAATGAACCGGATACGGAAGCACAGGGGATGTTTGAGTATCTTCTGGGTTTGGGCATTGAAGAAAGTAGAATAATTAAGGAGGACAAGTCTTCAAATACAATACAAAATATTTTGTACAGCAGTAATTTTTTGAATGCTGAAACGGACAGCGTGGGTATAGTGTCAAATAATTTTCATATATTTAGAGCAACCCGTATTGCAAAAGCAAACGGTTATAAGAAAGTGTATGGGATAGCGGCTCCTTCTTATATTTTTTTACAACCCAATAATATGTTTAGGGAATTTTTTGGTGTTGTAAAAGATTTTATGTTTGGTAATATGTAAGTATAAGGAATTGAAAGGTGGGGCTTATGGAGGATAAAATTTGCAAACTGCGAGAAATAATCAAGGAAAGTAATAACATTGTTTTCTTTGGAGGGGCAGGGGTGTCGACAGAAAGTGGTATTCCTGACTTTAGAAGTGTGGATGGCTTATATAATCAGCAGTATGATTATCCCCCGGAAACTATTTTGAGTCATACCTTTTATATGAGAAAACCGGAAGAATTTTATCGTTTTTATCATAGTAAAATGATTTTCGCTGATGCAAGACCCGGTAAAGCTCATTTGATTTTGGCAAAATGGGAAGCAGAAGGAAAGTTAAAAGCTGTGGTGACGCAAAATATTGACGGCCTTCATCAGGCGGCGGGAAGCAGGAACGTGTATGAATTACATGGTTCGGTTCTTCGTAATTATTGCGAAAAATGTGGAACTTTTTTTGATGTAAATTATGTGCAAGCTGCAGAGGGGGTTCCTTATTGCAACGAATGTGGCGGAAGAATAAAACCGGATGTAGTACTTTATGAAGAGGGATTAGATAATGAGGTGATTGCAGGAGCGGTTCATGCAATCAGTGAAGCCGATACGCTGATTATTGGAGGAACCTCTTTGGCGGTTTATCCTGCAGCGGGATTAATCGATTATTTTAGAGGGAATCACATTGTTCTGATAAATAAAACTGCTACGGCAAGAGATAATGTGGCGGATTTGGTTATTCAGGGCAGCATCGGGGATGTGTTAAGTGCGCTATAACTTAAGGTGGCGCTGCTAAGGGAGGTATGCGGATATGAACATTAATGTGGGAAACATAATTAAATTGAAAAAACAGCACCCTTGTGGTAGTCATGAATGGGAGGTTCTCAGGGTTGGAGCGGATTTCAGACTTAAGTGTGTGGGATGTGGGCATCAGATTATGATCGCAAGGAAAGTAGTTGAAAAAAATATAAAAGAAATACGAGAAAACGCTTGAAATTTGCGGAAAGTTATGATATCATAAATCTCCGTGATATATTATTCCTTGCTCCTGATAAACAGGGGCCAGAGACCAAAAGGAGGTAAATGAAGCATGAACAAATATGAATTAGCCGTTGTTGTTAGTGCTAAAATCGAAGACGATGAGAGAGCAGCTGTTGTTGACAAATGCAAAGCTCTGATCGAAAGATTCGGTGGAACAATCACGAACGTTGATGAATGGGGTAAGAAGAAACTTGCTTACGAAGTTCAGAAAATGAAAGAGGCGTTCTACTACTTCATCCAGTTCGATGCTGACAGCACTGTACCGGCAGAAATTGAAAGCCGTATCCGTATTATGGACAATGTTGTTAGATATTTAGTAGTTAAACAGGACGAGGCATAAGTATATGCCGGATGAGACTATCTGGCTATACAGAAAGTGAGATAAATAATGAACAAAGTTATTCTTATGGGACGTTTAACCAGAGACCCTGAAGTGAGATATTCCCAGGGTGAAAATGCATTGGCAATTGCCAGATATACATTGGCTGTAGACCGTAGAAATACCCGTAACAGTGGTGATGACAATACTGCAGACTTTATTAACTGTGTGGCTTTTGGCCGTTCAGGTGAATTTGCAGAGAAGTATTTCCGCAAGGGAACCAAGTTGGTTGTAACAGGCCGTATTCAGACCGGCAGTTACACGAACAAGGATGGAGTTAAGGTTTACACAACAGAAGTTGTTGTTGAAGATCAGGAATTTGCTGAAAGCAAGAGTTCTTCAAATGACAATGGTTTCTCAGGAGGAAACAGCTACCAGAGACCCGAGCCTTCAGGTGCAGGGGATGGTTTTATGAACATTCCTGATGGAATTGACGAGGAATTGCCGTTTAACTAATTGACACATTTTGATTTTAAAAGAATGGAGGCACTGACATGGCTTCCAATAAAGCAGAAAAAGCAGATCCGCCTCTGAGAAAAAAAGGCGGCCTGCGCAGAAGAAAAAAAGTTTGTGTATTCTGTGGTAAAGACAACGTTATCGATTACAAAGATACAAATAAACTGAAAAGATACGTTTCTGAGAGAGGAAAAATCCTTCCCAGAAGAATCACAGGTAACTGTGCTAAACATCAGAGAGCACTGACTGTTGCAATCAAACGTGCACGTCACATTTCCCTGATGCCTTACGTACAGGACTAATAAGAACGAAGATAAAGGCTGTTCAACAATTGTTGAGCAGCCTTTCTTTATATGGTATAATGAGCCTTGCAGAGCTCCGTGCGTGCACAGGGAGCTCTATAAGGCGAATGTCTTCACGGAGACGATAGTCGACGTGGTATAATGATTTTTGCTAATGCAAAATCACAGTCGGTTTGCACGGATGCACGCGGAGTAAAATAACAACAAAAGAAATTTGTGGGGTAAAGGTATGTCAATAAAATTTCATTTGCCGGGGCTTCGGCACAATTATCCATTAAATATGTTATTGGTAAGTCTGTTAGAGCAGTATCCTGAGAATTTCAGGGAGGGTGTGGAGATTGCTTCTTTTTTTGGTGAGTTTCCTCTCTCTTTGTGGAATGGAGGAAGGTATAGCCGGGGCGATCAATGTGACGCTGAATTTATCAATAATGTCATTAAAAATATAAACGCACATGGAATTCCCGTCAGATACACATATACGAATCCTACAATTACAGAAGAGGATTTGAAGGATCCATATTGCAATTACTGCATGCAGGCGGCGGATAACGGCATGAATGAAGTGCTGGTGGTATCCCCGATATTGGAGAAATATATTCGTGAGAATTATCCGAATTTTAAAGTCAACAGCAGTACGTGCAAAGAAATCAGAGACATAGACGGACTGAATAAAGAATTGGAAAAGGATTATGCATTGGTCGTTCTCGACTATAATCTTAATAATAAGTTTGAACTGTTGGAGCAGATAAAGGATAAGGGCCGATGCGAAATATTAATTAATGCGTGTTGTACACCGAATTGCAAGCGCAGAGGCGCACATTATCAAGCAATGGCGGAAATGCAGCGTATTGAATTGGAAAACAGAAAATTGCCGGCAAGCGAGCAAAAGCCTATTCCGCCGTCATGGGATTGTTCCTGTGAGGGGATGAACACTATTCATAATATTCAGGACTTTCCGACTTTTGTCTCTCCGGAGGCAATTTGGGAGAAATACGTTCCCATGGGGTTCCAACATTTTAAAATTGAAGGAAGAACCTCGAATATATTCCAGGTTTTGGATACATATTGCTTTTATCTGATTAAACCTGAGAAACAGGATGAAATGCGGCTGTTGCTTTTGAATAACTTGGAGGCAAATAAGATTATTCGGGTAAACAAACCGAGAAGAGCGCTTTAACTGTCGGTGCGCACACGGTTGCGCAAAATCTGTGGACTACTGACGAAAGTGAAAAGAATGCGCAAAAAATTCTTGTTTGTTGTGATACTTGACCGAATATAGATGAAAAAGTTAAAATGATGTTATAGAAATCCTATATTTTACAACAAGGAGAGATTGGGTATGAAAATGAAAGGAATTGCAAAAAAACTGGTATGTTTGTGCGCAACGTTGTCCATGTGCGTAGGACTCACGGCGTGTGGAGGAACGAAAGAACTGCCTTCCTTCGTAGGAAGTGAAGTTGCAGATACTACGTTGTATGTAGATAAAGTGGAAGGGATTGATGACAGTTTCATCAGGGGTGTGGATGTTTCTTCTTATATTTCCCTGATTGAAAGTGGTGTTACTTTCAAAGATTTTGAAGGTAAAAAATTGAGTAAGCAGGGATTTTTTGATTTACTTGCAGAATGCGGTGTAAACTGGATTCGTGTCCGTGTGTGGAATGATCCCTATGATACAAAGGGCAATACTTATGGTGGTGGTCACAATGATGTGGAAACAGCAATTGAAATCGGTAAATTGGCAACGAAGGCCGGTATGCAGGTACTGATTGATTTCCATTATTCCGATTTCTGGGCAGATCCCAGCAAACAGAAAGCACCCAAGGCGTGGGCTCATCTGACCTATGAAAATAAGAAACTGGCAATGGATGAGTGGACAAGAGAAACTGTGACTGAAATTCTGGATGCAGGCGTAAACGTAGGTATGATTCAGGTTGGTAACGAAACGACATCCGGTATGGCGGGAGAGACGTCTTGGGACCGTGTGTGCGAGCTGATGAATATCGGCTGCAAGGCAATCCGTGAGGTTGCTGCTGAAAAAGAAAAAGATATTAAGATTGCAGTTCATTTTACCAATATTCAGGAAAAAGGATTTGCAGATTATGCCAAAATCATGGATGACTATCAGATTGATTATGATGTATTTGCCGCATCATATTATCCTTTCTGGCATGGTACTTTGGAAAATGTGACTCAGAAATTAACAACCATTGCTGAGACATATGATAAAGAAGTTATGGTGGCAGAAGTTTCTTATGCGTATACGGATGCAGACGGTGACGGCTGGGCTAACTCCGTTTACAGCGGTGATGAAACTTTGGCATTACCTTATGATATTTCTGTTCAGGGACAGGCAAATGCGGTTCGTGATACAATTGAAGCAGTTGCAAATGTGGGAGAGAAAGGTCTCGGTGTATTCTACTGGGAGCCCGCTTGGATTCCGGTAGGAGTATATGCAGGGGCAGAAGATCAGGCCAGCGTTTTGGCAGCTAACCAGGAAAAATGGGAAACCTATGGTTCCGGTTGGGCAGCAAGTTACTCCAAAACTTTTGATCCTAATGATGCCGGTAAATATTATGGTGGTTCTTCTTGGGATAACCAGGCAATGTTTGATTTCGAGGGAAATCCTTTAGAATCCTTGAATGTATGGAAATACATTTATTCCGGAACAAATGCGGCTTTAGAGGTGACAGGCGTTAACGATATTGAGATGGAAGTTGGTATTGGTGAGCAGGTTATTATGCCCGAAACAGTACCCGCTACTCTTTGCAATGGTAAGACAAAAGATGTTCCTGTTGTTTGGGAAATGGACGTTGTAAATCAGGCTATGCAGGAGAAGGGTGGTTCCTATGTTGTCAAGGGTGTTGCTACAGCTGATGGCGTAGAGTATGGCATGGTATGTAACCTGGAAATCTTAAAAGTAAATTACATTAAGAATCCGGGATTGGAAAATCCTGATACTTCTATGTGGGTTATCAACGGTGAAGGAATTGACCGTGAGACAGATAACAATAAGAGATCCGGTGAATATAGTTTGAAATTCTGGAGTGAAAATGCTGTTGTCTACGAGGTAACACAGGAGATTATCGGACTGGATGCAGGAACTTATGAAGTGGGTACTTTCCTGCAAGGTGGAGACGCAGGTACAAGTGCATTTATATTCTACATTAGTGTGAATGGTGAAGTACATGAGACATCTTCTCCTGTATCCGGTTGGCTGAAGTGGAATGAACTTCGTATGGAGGGCATTGAGATACCGGAAGGCGCGACTGTTGTAATTGGTGTAAAAGCAAATGCACCCGCAAAAGCATGGGGTGCATGGGATGATTTCTATCTGCACAAGATGGAACAATAAAAAATAATGCGGGCTGCGGTCAAAAACTGACTGCAGCCCTATTTTTATTTTACAAAAATATACCTGTACCGGGAAAATGTGACATAACAGTAGCATATTCGACAAATAATCGTGTTGGCACATACTAACATCCTGTGGTATAATGTTCGCGTAGGCAATGAGCCATGCACGAACGAGCAAGGAAGAAAAAACATGCTGGCATGTTTTTTCGGAGATGCGAGGGAGTATAGGGCGAAGCCCGCGAGCTTGCGACGAAGACGCAAGCGTGCATGGCGAAGGAAGTAACGGAGCAGAACGCTGTAGGGCGAAGCCCGCGAGTCAGCAACGAAGTTGCTGGACTTGCATGGCGGCTTTTGCAGATGCGAGAGTATAGGGCGAAGCCCGCGAGCTTGCGACGAAGACGCAAGCGTGCATGGCGAA
>CAYRLN010000047.1:7043-8249 GCA_964425065.1 uncultured Lachnospiraceae bacterium
GGAAGTAACGGAATATAGGGGTATACATGAAAAAAAGAATTCGATTAAAAGGCAGAATAAAGACCTATTTAATATTTTCCATTTATTTGGGAGTGCTACTGTTTGTGGTAAATGCATTCCTCTTTTTGCTGGATTACCGGGCGGCACTGTTGCTTGGCTGCTTCACGGTGTTCTATTTTATAGTGACGCTTTCACTCTATTTTTATAATAAACCTATTATTATGAATGAGCTCATCAGCTTTGCGACGCAATATGGGCAGATTCAGAAGCGTTTGCTTAGGGAGTTGGAGATTCCTTATGCACTGTTAGACGATACGGGAAAAGTAGTATGGACCAATGCTGCTTTTGAAGCAGTGGTTCATCAGCCGAAGGGATATACGAAGTCCATTACATCGTTGTTCCCTACGATTACAAGAGACCGTTTGCCGGACAATGAGGGATTAGAAGAGACCCAGTATGAACTGGCATATGAAGAAAGCGAGTACATAGCAAAGTTCAAGAGAATTTCTCTCTATGAAATGGCTGAGAACAGTGACATTATGTCTGCGCAAGGATATAATGGCTATCTTATTGCCATGTATTTGTTTGATGAGACTGCGCTTCACATTGCGTTAAAGGAAGTAGACGATCAAAGTTTGGCAGTGGGGCTCATTTATTTGGACAACTACGAAGAATCTTTGGAAAGTATCGAAGAAGTGCGTCGTTCTCTGCTGACAGCTCTTGTAGATAGAAAAATCAACAAGTATATCGCGGCACTGGATGGTATTGTAAAGAAAATTGAAAAAGATAAATATCTTATTGTTATGCGTAAGAAAGCCGTTGCACAGTTGCAGGAAACCAGATTTGATTTGCTGGAAGATGTGAAAACCGTCAATATCGGAAACGAGATGGCTGTGACGATTAGTATCGGTGTAGGTTTGGATGGTTTGACTTATGCACAGAATTATGAATTTTCACGAAATGCAATTGACCTGGCGCTCGGACGTGGCGGAGATCAGGCGGTAATAAAGACTCCTTCCAGCATTACTTATTATGGCGGAAAGAGTCAGCAGGTAGAGAAAAACACGCGTGTAAAAGCAAGAGTAAAGGCTCATGCGTTGAAAGAAATCATTACAGGTAAAGATCAGGTTTTGATTATGGGGCACAGAAACGCCGATGTGGACAGTTTTGGTGCGGCAGTGGGTATTTACCGTATAGCGCAAATGC
>CAYRLN010000048.1:0-8237 GCA_964425065.1 uncultured Lachnospiraceae bacterium
TATTTACATAGCCGGTATTTCCGGTATTGACCAGCAACTCTATGAAGCGGCTACTGTTGACGGTGCAGGAAGATTCCAGAAAATGTGGCACATCACAGTTCCCGGACTGATGCCTACTTATATGGTAATGTTGCTTATGGCTGTGGCAGGTATTCTCAGTAACGGTATGGATCAGTATATGGTATTTGAGAATCCCACAAATACACACGTGATTGAGGTATTGGATTTGTATGTATACAAACTGGGTATTGTAGGAGGTTCCATTCCTCTGTCAACAATGGTTGGTATGGTAAAATCCTTAGTCAGCGTAGTCCTTTTGTTTGCCGCAAACTCTATTTCCAAACTTGTCCGCGGCGAAAGTATTGTGTAAGGAGGTGTTAAAAGATGGCTAAGACAGCACAGGAAAAATTAGATTTAAAAGCGGAAAAAGCGTATTATAAAAAGCATAAAAAGTCATTAAAGTTAACACCGGGCAATATCGTATTTAACATATTAAACTACACGTTCTTTATCGTATTTACAATAAGTTGTCTGTTCCCTTTTTACTATCTGTTTATTAACACCATTTCTTCAAACGATTTGGTACAGAAGGGAATGATTAACTTTATTCCAAGAGGGATCAACTTTGACAACTACATCAGTTTGCTCCACGCCGATGAAGTAGGCCAGGCATTCCTTGTTTCCATTGGAAGAACCCTTTTCGGTACGGTTCTTATGGTTGCAGCCTCTGCTTTTGTTGGTTATGTGGTAACAAAACAGGAAATGTGGCACAGAAAGTTCTGGTACAGATTCCTGGTAATTACCATGTATTTTAACGCAGGAACGATTCCCTGGTATTTGAACATGTCCATGCTCGGACTTACAAACAACTTCCTGGCGTATATTATTCCCGGTATTGTTGCTCCGTACAATATTATTCTTGTAAAGACTTATATTGAGTCCATTCCGGGTGAACTGGAAGAAAGTGCATTCATAGATGGTGCAGGTTACTGGAAGATTTTCAGAGAGATTATTCTCCCCCTGTGTAAGCCGATTTTGGCGACCATAGCCATCTTTGGTGCGGTTGGACATTGGAACTCTTTTACGGATTCCCTGATTCTGATGCAGGGTGCACCGGAATTGTATACTTTACAGCACAGATTGTACCTGTATTTGAATACAAGCTCCAACTTAAGTGCACTTATGAATCCCGGAACCAGTGCATCTGCTTTGGAAGGTATGATGCAGACCGCGCTGAATGCGAAGGTTATCAAATATACCATTTCAATGGTATCCATTATTCCTATTTTGATGGTATATCCGTTCATGCAGCGTTATTTTGAAAAAGGTATTATGTTGGGCGCGGTAAAAGGTTAACGCTCGCATTATATAAATAAGGAGGAAAATATCATGAAAAAGATGAAAAGGTTTTTAGCATTGATGCTGGCTGTTGTCATGGTAGGCGGTACTTTTGCCGGATGTGGCGGTAGCGGCAGTAGTGACAAAGGCGATCCCATCACCTTGGAAGTTTACAGCCAGTTGGCAAACTACTCCGGTGAAATGAAGGGTTGGTTTGCACAGATTTTATTAGACAAATGGAACGTAAAGATTAACCTGATTCCCGATAGTGAGGGTGTATATGATACACGTATGGAATCCGGAAATCTTGGTGATATCGTAGTGTGGGGTGCCGATGATGAAAAGTACACCAATGCTGTAAGGGCAGGAATGCTTTTTGATTGGGAAGAAGATAATCTGGTTCAGGATTACGGTCCTTACATTTGGGAAAACATGCAGGACGCATTGAATAAAAACAAAACCGTTTCAGCAGAAAAAGATGAAGCAGGTAATGTTGTTGGCGATGCAGATACAATCTACGGTTTCGGTCACAGCGTAGCCCGTAGTTCCGAAAGCCATGATGCATTCTTCTATACATGGGATATCCGTTGGGATCTTTATGCCCAGCTTGGTTATCCGGAAATCAATGATATGGATGATATGATGGAACTGCTTGCAGATATGAAAGAGATTTGTCCCACAGATGATAACGGCAAAGAGACATACGCAATGTCTTTATGGCCCGACTGGGACGGCAACTATGTAATGTATGTTAAAGCTATGGCTACCGCTTACTATGGTTACGATGAGTTTGGTTTCGGACATTATAATTCTGAAACAGGTGAATTCTATGATGCACTCTCTGAAGGCAGCCCTTACCTTGAGATGTTGGCATGGTTCAACGAGCTGTACAGAAGAGATCTGCTTGATCCCGATTCCATGACCCAGACATATACAGATATGATTGAAAAAGTACAGAATGGTGGAGTATTCTTCTCTATCTTTAACTACGCAGGTTCCCTTGCATATAACAAAGAAGAGCATTATGCAGAAAACAAAATTATGGAAAGCCTTGTTCCTACAGAGGCAAGACCTATTGTTTACGGTTTGAGCACACTGGGTGGTAACAGAGTTTGGTCCATCGGTGCCAATACACAGTATCCTGAACTTTGTATGGAAATCATCAACTGGCTCTGCACACCCGAAGGTCGTTTGACAATTGATTACGGCCCTAAAGGTCTTTGCTGGGACTATGATGAAAACGGAAAAACATATCTTACAGATTTTGGTAAAACATGTGCAGAAGACAGAAAAACACTTATGCCTGAAGAATGGGGCGGAGCAACCTTTAACGATGGTTCCTTCCAGATTAACAACATTACTTGGGCTGCAGCAGATACAAACCCTGAATCAGGAGAGCCCTACGACAGAACTTATTGGGCAAGTGAGCAGGTTGAAGGCGGACGTTGTGAAACCGAGGCTGACTGGAGAGAAAAAACCGGTTGCGTGACTGTTACTGAGTATATGGAAAACACAGATTACATCGTTGATGTACTTACCACTTATTCTGCAAGATCTCAGAGTGAAGAACTTAAGACAAAATGGGAGCAGGTTGCTACCTGTTTGAAAGACTACAGCTGGAGAGCAATTTATGCTAAGGATGAGGCTGAATTTAATAAAATTGTGGGCGAGATGAGAATGAAAGCTCTGTCCTATGGTTATAACGAATGTATCCAGTACAGCATAGAGGAAGCAGCAATCAAGAATGCATTGCAGGAGCCTTTGAGAGAGAAATAATAACAAGCAATAGAAACACAGAGGGGCTGCCGTTAGGCAGCCTTTTCTGGAAAGTGAGGCATAGAGGATGAAATCCTTTTTTAGTGTAGACGGTAAGTTATACCGGTTCATATCCACTTTGTGGGATATGATTAAACTGAATTTTTTATGGACATTATTCAGTCTGCCCATCGTTACAATCGGTGCGGCTACGGTTGCAGCATATAGTGTAACATTAAAGATGGTAGATGATGCAGAGGGGTATGTGGGAAGACAGTTTGTGAAGGCTTTTAAAGAGAACTGGAAACAAGGTATTCCTTTGGGAATCTTGGCAGTGGTGGCAGCTTACGCGGTTTATATGGATTTTCAACTTTTTAATGCTGTAGAGGGAAATCCGATTATTTTTCTTATTTTTGGTATTGTAGCAATCTTTGTATTTACGATGGCATTTATTTATGCTTTTCCGCTCAGTGCCAGATATGAAAACACGTTAATCGGAACCATGAAAAATTCGGTAAATGTTGCTACCAGATATTTTGTCAGAACCATTGTGCTTGTAATAGTGCTGGTTGTAGAAATTGTAATCTTTTGGTTTAATACTACAACACTATTATTTTGGTTTTTAATAGGTCCGGCCTGTCTGATCCTGACTGTCAGCGGATTTGCCATGTTTTTCTTCAGACAGATTGAGAAAGAACCGGGTTCTGTGGTAGAGAGAGAGGAAGAAGAGGAATGATACACGAGACCATTTTTTTGAAAGAAGAAGGTTCTCTGGAACAATCTTGTATCAAGACCTATTTGATTGAAGATTCTCCGGAAATCCGCATAAAAAAGCGTCCCGTAATAGTTGTTTGCCCCGGAGGCGGATATTGTTTTTTGTCAGACCGGGAAGGAGAAATATTGGCGCTCCAATATAACGCCATGGGATATCATGCCGTTGTATTGAAATATTCCGTTCACCCGGCAAAATATCCTACAGCTCTTTTGGAAGTAGGACGCACAGTAATGCTTCTCAGGCAAAAGGCAAAAGAGTGGAATATTGACGTAAACAAAATAATTGTATCCGGTGCTTCTGCCGGTGGACATTTGACAGCAAGTTATGGTATGTTTTGGAAGGAAGATATTCTTTGGAGTAAGTTACAGGAAGAGGGCTTGGATAGAGAAATTCTCCGTCCTAACGGCATGATTTTGCATTATCCCGTGATTACGTCCGGAGAGTTTGCCCACAGAGACTCATTTAAATTTCTTTTGGGCGATAAATATGATATTCTGGTAGAGAAGATGTCTCTGGAAAATCAGGTAAACGAAGATACGCCGCCGGCGTTTATATGGCACACCTTTGAGGACGGTCTCGTACCGGTGGAGAATTCCCTTTTGCTTGTTTCCGCAATGCGAAAAGGCAATATACCGGTGGAGTTCCATATGTATCCGAAGGGCGGACACGGCTTAAGTCTGGCGACTGAACTTACCAGGACGCCGGAGGGCAATGAAGTAGAACCTTGTTGCCAGAGTTGGATAGAATTAGTAAAGACTTGGATTAGAGAGTTATAAAATAAAATTTTACGAAAGGAACGTATAGCAATGAAAACAAATAAGTTATGGGGAAAACTCCTTGCGGGAGTACTCAGTTTGGGATTGCTTGTTGGCGGTATGTCTTCAAATATGATGACATTACAGGCAGAGGCAGCAGACAATACCCAGACAGTGAGCGCTCAGATGCCGTTCCGTCAAATGACGGTTGAAGAAATCGTCGGAGAGATGGGAACGGGATGGAATCTGGGAAATACCATGGACGGTCACACCGGGTTTACACCCAACGAAACTCTTTGGCAAAACGTGGAGACCACACAGGAACTGATTAAGGCAGTTCATGACATGGGCTTTAACACAATCCGTATTCCGGTAACCTGGGGTACCATGATTGATGATGAAAACGGATATGCCATCGATGAAACATGGATGAGCCGTGTGCAAGATATTGTAGACTATGCCATGAACATGAATATGTACGCAATTATCAATATTCATCATGATGGTGCGGAGCAGTCCGGCTGGCTTCGTATTGCTGCAGAGGATTTGGATCCCGTTAAAGAGAAATATGAGGCGGTTTGGAAACAGATTGCGGAACGCTTTAAAGATTATGATGAGCACCTTATTTTTGAATCCATGAATGAGGTGTGTGGAGAGGGAACCACAGTAGAGCAGGATACAGCCATTATTATGGAATTCAACCAGATATTTGTGGATACTGTCCGTGCAACAGGTTCCAATAATGCAGAGAGATGGTTGTCAGTACCCGGACGTTACACAAACATCACAAATACAACCAAGGCAAAGAATGGTTTTGCATTGCCGAATGATACAGTAAAAGACAGAATTTTTGTTTCCGTGCATTACTATGATTGGCAGTTCGGTATGCTGGAAACGATGCAGACAACAGAGTTTATTTACGGAAAAGTAGAATTATTGATTGACGAGTTTAAACAACTTTATGATACTTTTACCTCAAAGGGAATACCGGTTATTCTGGGAGAATATGGTGCCATCAATAAGATGAATACTGTTGAGAGAGCATATCATCTGGAAGCTGTAAACCGTATTTGCCAGTTGATGGATGTGGTTCCGGTTTATTGGGATCAGGGTTGGTATGATTTGTCCATGTCTCCCGATTACAGTTTTACGTTGGTAGACAGAGAAGCTTGCGAGGCAATTTATCCGGAAATTATTGCCGGAATCATGAGAGGTTCCTTCTTTGAAGGAAGTGCAGATTGCTCGGATATCGTGCAGGGGGTTACAGTGACTCCCTTGACAGATCTTGGCAGTGCCAGTGAAGCATCCCTTTCCATGCAGATTGGGGACGTAAAAGATATTTCCCTGAGTGTGGATAAGTATTCGTCCAATGACGTTGTTCTGTGGAAGAGTAGTGATGAAAGTGTTGCAACAGTAAATGCAGATGGTTCAGACCTTAGCAAATGGTGTGCAAATGTACATGCTACCGGCATTGGTAATGCAGTGATTACTGCATATGCGCAAAGCGGCAGTGCAATACTGGAAATACCGGTGGAAGTGAAAGCAGCAAATCTTTCAAATCCTTGTACGGCAATTTCCGTGGAAGCGGAGAGTTATACTTTAACAGAAGGCAAATCCATATTCCTGAATGCAACAATGGCTCCGGCAGATACCGATGCTTACCTTACATACCGTTCTTCTGACACGGATGTCATTACTGTATCTAAGGTTGGTAAAGTGGTAGCAACCGGTGTTGGAAGTGCTTATGTAATCATTACATCTTCCGATGGTAAAACACTTACTGTCCCTGTAACGGTAGAGGCAGCAGAGGTAAAGGCAGAGATAGCTCTGGCTCTGAATGTATACTACAATGACAGTGAATTAAGTTATTACACAAATGAATGTGGTTCTGCAATCTCCGTTAGTGAAGATGGTACCTATACATTGTCCTTTGATTGTGCGACGGATTTGTCCTCAAAGGCAAAAGACGCAGGGGTAACAGGACTTAACAATTTAACTGCTATTTATATTAAAGATGACAGCGTAACAAAAGGTCTTTCCAAAAAGTCACCTCTTGTTTCCTGTGATATTATTTATAATTCCGTAGTGGTAGATGGTGTTTCTTACACCGTGAATATGGATGCACCCAAATCTGCAATCAAGGCATCCGGTATTGTAGATACCAACGACCCGATTAACTCCTGGGATGGTTCTGTGATTAATGAAGTGACGGTTACAGACCATGTACTTAACTTCTCGGAACTTCCAAACCCTCAGAAGATTGAGGTGACATTTACTTTGAGCAATCTGGTGTTTGAAGAAGGCGCCGGTGCGGTGGAAGTGGCAAAGGCAGAAAGCCTGAAAGTAGTGGGAACCAATGTAGTGACCGTGAACAATGAGTCATCAACTACTGTTTCCGTTACTGTTTCACCTGCAGGAAGCAGTAAAGTAATGTTTGTATCTTCCAATGCAGGTATCGTATCGGTTGACAATACAGCGGTGACACCGGATAGTGACGGAACAGCAACCGTAACCATATACGGACATGCGGAAGGCAAGGCTGTAATTACCGCCTTTACGGATAACGGTATTGGAACGGTATGGACCGTTACGGTTGAAGCGAAGGAACCTGAAGTGGTAGCAGAACCGGAGGGAAATCCGGAAGAGGCTCCTGCTACGGATGAGGAATCTGTTGCAGAACCGGGAGATACAGAAAAAACGCCTGCAGACCAGACCACAAGTGGTAAAACGAACAGTGGATTTGGCACAATGCAAATGATTCTGCTGATTATCGGAATTGTTGTTTTAGCTGTAGTGGTGTTTGTTGTTGTACTTAAGGTGGCAAGCGGACCTGCTCCGAAAAAGGAAGAGGCGGTGACCGAGGCGGTTCCTGAGGATGCACAGGAGGCAGCTCCCGAAGATGTACAGGAAGCAACGCCTGCTGAATCTGAAAATAAAGAAGAATAAGCAAATATTATTAGTCAAATATGTTGAATTTAAGCCCGTTTCTAAGAAATTTGAAACGGGCTTCTTCTTATTAAAAGTAAATTCCCCAAAAAGTTGAGAAATATGTTCAATAGGGGGTTGACAGAAAAAATTACCAGTGGTATTCTATCACTGGTTAGAGACGACTAATTGCTGTTAGAAATATGGAGGAAAGCATGAATTTAACAGAAGCACAGGTAGGAGAAGAGTATATTGTCAAAGGTCTTCAGACTGATGACGAAGAGATGGATGCATTTCTCTTCACGCTTGGCTGTTATAGTGGTGAACCTATCACTGTAGTATCCCGCAAGAAAGCAAGTTGCGTGGTATCTATTAAGGATGGAAGATATAACATTGATAATCAGCTGGCGGAAGCTATATTAGTATAGTGGTGATTTTTCACCACATATATTTTTGGCAAAAGGTTAGCGAAAACTACCCAAGGTTAGTTGTAGATATATCAAAAAGAAAATAATATATGAGGAGGAACTCAAATGAGAATTGCTTTAGCAGGTAATCCGAACAGTGGTAAAACTACCATGTACAACGCCCTCACAGGAAGAAATGAACGTGTTGGTAACTGGGCCGGCGTAACAGTAGACAAAAAAGTAAGCCCTATTAAGAAAATTTTTTATGAAGGATCCGAGGAA
>CAYRLN010000049.1:0-830 GCA_964425065.1 uncultured Lachnospiraceae bacterium
AAAAGGCATTCCTTACAATGCTTGACCGTGGTAAAGCTTATATTGTAAAAGCAGGTACAATTATTCTTGTATGTAACGCAGTAGTTACTATTATGGCTTCTTACAACTGGAAATTCCAGGAGGTAGAGGCAGATGCTTCTATCCTGCATGATATTGCATCTCCTTTTGCAGTACTCTTGATTCCTTTGGGATTTGGTATATGGCAGCTTGCAGCAGCAGCAATTACAGGCTTTATCGCAAAAGAAGAAGTAGTTGGTACACTGGCAGCTGTTTATGCTATGTCTGAGACCGTAGTCAACGGTGATTTTGAATTGCTTAACGGTGCGGAAGCTGCCAGCATTATGGCACTTTCCGACAATGCAGCACTTGCATCTGTAATAGCACTTGCTTACCTGATGTTCAACCTGTTCACACCGCCCTGCTTTGCTGCTATGGGTGCTATGAACTCTGAAATTAAGTCTAAGAAGTGGTTGTTCGGTGGTATTGGCCTTCAGTTTGGAACAGGTTACACAGTAGCGTTCCTGGTATACCAGATTGGTTCCCTGATTGTAACAGGCAGTGTGGGAACAGGATTTGTTCCCGGTCTGATTGCAGTAGTTGCTATGGCAGCAATTGTAATAGCATTGATGGTTAAAGCAGACAAGAAGGTAGCGAAAGAGTATTCCTTGAAAAAGGCAGCGTAACAGTTGTCAGGTTTTATAGATAATTAGGTATTAGGAGATATCAGTATGATTAATTTCGTAGTAGGACTTGTGATCCTTGCCATCGTAGGCGGAGCGGTTGCATACATAGTCAAAGAGAAGAAAAAGGGTGTGAAATGCATTGGTTGT
>CAYRLN010000049.1:840-8209 GCA_964425065.1 uncultured Lachnospiraceae bacterium
TGTCCGGACAGTGCAGTGTGTTCAGGTCAGTGCAGTGGCTGCAACGGTGGCTGTGGCTGTAGCCCTTCCGGACAGGAAAATACTGATACGAAAGAATAGACAAAGAAACAGGAAAGCCGTTCTTACTTTTGAAGTAAGAGCGGCTTTTTAATGTGTAAGAAAATTATTCGTCTTCTGCGATAATACCGTTTTTCTTCCGGAATTCAGCGGGACTTTCTCCAACGTATTTCCGGAATTTTTTGTGAAAATAGTCTACATTGCGGTAGCCGACTTTTTCGGCTATCTCATAAACTTTTCCCGTGCTTTGGATGAGAAGTTCCTTGGAGTGCTCGATGCGCATGTGGTCGATATAGGAGTTAAAACTCTCTCCCACGGTTTTGTTAAAAATTTTCCCTAAGTATGCGCTGTTATATCCGAATAAAGGAGCAATGGTCTCCAATTTAATGTTGTTTTGATAATTATGGTCTATGTAATAGAGAATATCGTCCAATACACTGTTTCTGGAAGGATTACCGGTAGCATTCATAATCATTTCAAACTGTTCGGAAAGGAATTGAATGATTTCATACAGGTAATGTTTTTTCTCAATGAAATCAATGACAGACGAATTGGTGGCAAAAGGAATGGAAGTACTGCTGTAAATCAAACTGATTTTCTCTTTGATGCGCAAATATAAGTCCGTTAAAAACAATTTAACTTCGGAGATGTTTGAATCTACGTTGTACAGATAATCTTCTAATCCGGATAATGTTTCTGCCACTTTTTTTCGGTTAAATGTCTGTAAGTAACCTACAAGAAATTCCGTATACTCCTGCAGTTTTTCTTTCTGCAAATCATAAGTTCCTGCCTCAATATTTGGTAAGTCCTCGTAACTTAAGGTATGCTGACCATGTATACAGAAGAAACGTCTTCCCATCAATGCCAAAGCGTCTTCATAGGAAAAGTGAACTTCCGAAAGAGATTTTACAGGACGTCCATAAGCCAGAAAAAGGCTGTCCATGGGACTATCTTTTTGGGGAGGCGTGTCCATATTATAGTGGGACAGGAAATCTCCAAAACGGCTTAAGGCGTAATTGCCTTTCAGTAATATAACGTCTTTCTGGTTTTCCTCAAAGTGGTGGAAAGTGTGATTTTCACGGTTGGTAACTTTGAGCAAATCCGCAAAACTGTAGGAAACAGAACCGGGAGTCCGGTTAAAATTTTCGTAGATTACAATCTGGTAAACTTCGGATTCCAGTTCTAACTCTTCAATGTCTTTTTTAGAAAGGGAATAACCGGTATCTGTGGTTCCATGAACCAACTCGTGCAAAATAACGTCTTTTGCTTTCTGTCGGTACAATTCTATATGGTCAGATGCAAGAGATTTGGCATCGAGATCCTCTTTTATTTTCGATACTGCTTCTGATAACTCATCTTCATCAATTGGTTTCGTGAGATAAGATTCTACGCCGTAACGGATAGCTTCCTGAGCATATTTAAAATCGGAATAACCGCTGATGATAATAAACTTTCCTTCAAATCCCTGTTCGCGGGAAAGTCTTACCACGTCAAGTCCCTGAAGTTTCGGCATACGGATATCCATTAATACCAGATCAGGAGTCAGTTTCAAAATCAGGGAAAGGGCATCTTCACCGTTGCCGGCCTCGCCGCATATCGTAAACCCCATTTCTTCCCAATCCATTATGCATTTTAGTCCGTCGCGGATCAGAGCCTCGTCGTCTACGATTAGAACTTTATACATGAAACACCTCAACTTTCGATTTTTAAAATAAAAAAGTTATCTTATTTAGTATAGAAGAAATCGCTAATTGCGTCAAGGTTAGAGAGCGTGTTATACTAATAAAAATGCAGTATATGGGTTACTTAAGAAAGGTACAAAAGAGAATGAAAAGAAGAGTTTTTTGGAAAGTGTTAAGCATATTTACCGCATTGTCATTAACGCTTGGCGGCTGTGCATTTACAAAGGAGGAAAACGATTGTCCGTATGAAGAATTTATCGTGGTGGATGTGTTTGATAGTCCTGCAAACTATCAGGGAATTCAATCCGGATGGTTTGCAAAGATTGTGAAAGATAAGTTTAACATGGAACTCAACATCATAGCCCCGAATGTAGCGGGAGGCGGAGATACCCTGTATGAAATTCGTTCCGCAGCAGGTGATTTGGGTGATTTGATTATTTTGGATGCCAGTAACGGAAAACTGCAGGAGGCAATTACCGCGGGAATTTTGCTGGATATGTCGGAACTGTTAGAAGGCAAGGACATTATGCAGTATGAAACGGCGATAAGGGCTTTAAATGATGAATTCTGTGATGGAGAAAGCATCTATGCCATACCATCAGCCGTGTCGAATAATACGCCGCTGACTTCCAGCGAAGCCTTGGAATTGAGTTATGGAACCTATGTCAGATGGGATTTGTATGAGCAGCTGGGTTATCCGGAAATGGAAACCTTGGAAGACTTATTACCAATATTAAAACAGATGCAGGAATTAGAGCCCTATTCTGAGAGTGGAGAGCCTACCTATGCATTTTCCTTTTTTAAGGACTGGGACGGGAACTTGATGAATGCGGCAAAACAGCCGGCCTGTCTTTACGGATATGATGAGTCCGGATTTGTGCTTGCGAGGGCGGATGGTACGGATTATCAGAGTATTATCGATGAAGACTCCCTTTATGTCAGATCTTTGAAACTGTTTTTTGAGGCAAATCAGTTAGGGCTGGTAGATCCGGAATCCCCGACCCAGAATTACGATACGGTCTTCCAGAAATATGTGGATGGACAAATATTGTTTTCTATATGGCCCTGGCTTGGGCAATCGGCATATAATACCCTCAGCCACAAAGAACAAGGGAAAGGGTTTATGCTGGCTCCGGTAGAGGATATGGAAATTTATTCTTACGGTTGTATTCCGGAGGGAAACCAGAAGTCCGTAATCGGTATCGGAAGTAAAGCGGAAGATCCCCAGCGTCTGGCAGACTTCATCGATTGGCTGTATTCTCCGGAAGGAATTATGATGAACGGTGCACAAATGTCCGGCGGAACAGCAGGACCGGAGGGTCTTACGTGGGAAATGACAGAGGAAGGTCCTGTTTTAACAGAATTCGGAGTACAGGCACTTATGAATGGGGAAGCGCAGGTACCGGAGGAATGGGGCGGAGGACTTTGGGCCGAAGGTGGCTCCGCTTTGAATTATAAACCGGTTACCCAGTGCGAAATCAGTCCTGATGGGTATGCCTATTCCTTTGAACTGTGGGATTCTGTCAGGAATATGGAGGCTACGGCATTGGACCTGGCGTGGCAGGAATATATGCAGGCAGACAGCACGATGGATTACCTGGAACAACATGGAATGATTGTGGTTGCAGCGGGACATCCCGGTTCTATTGATACGGAATCCACGGATATTTCCACGATGCGAAGCCAGTGCAGGACTGTTATTGTAGACTATTCCTGGCAAATGATTTTTGCGGAAAATGAAGAGGAATTTTACAGGCTTTTAAGTGAAATGCAGACAAAAGCAGTCAGTTTGGGATATAATACGGTATATCAACTGGATTTAAGCAGAGCCAAAATTCAGGACAAAGAGAGACAGGCCGCCATAGAAAAATATAGCGAGTAGCAGTATAATAGTGAGAAATAACCGGACGGACAGATAGGAATCTAAATATGAATTATGTAATACTGGATTTGGAATGGAATCAAAGTGGGGATGAAGAAGTAGAAAAAAAACTTAATTTTGAGATTATTGAGATTGGTGCAATAAAGTTGAATTCCGCTAAAGTGATGATTAGCGAGTTCAGCCAGTTAATCCGTCCGCAGGTATACAAGGAACTGCATAAATTTACGAGCAGACTGATTCATTTGCAAATGCAGGAACTGGAGAAGGGAAGACCTTTTTTGGAGGTCGCAGCAGAGTTTTTGGAATGGTGTGGGGAGGACTATATTTTCTGCACATGGGGTTCGCAGGATTTAACGGAACTGCAGGACAATATGAGATATTATGGCATGAAACCCCTTGCTGACGGACCCATAAAGTTTTTAGACATTCAGAAGTTATTCAGTCTTGCTTATGAGGACGGAAAGAGCCGCAGAACTTTGGAATATGCGGTAGATTATCTTAAAATTACGAAAGATATTCCTTTTCACAGAGCATTCAGCGACGCCTACTACACAGGAAAAGTGCTTGATAAAATAAGGGATGAAAAAGTTCTTGAGAGATACTCTTATGATTTGTTTAATCCGCCAAGGACCAAGGAAGAAGAGATCCATGTTCTGTTTGACAGTTATGCAAAATATATATCCAGAGTTTTTCCTGATAAAATGGAGGCTTTTCATGACAGAGAAGTAATAAGCAGCAAATGCTATCTTTGCCAATGTAATCTCAAAAAGAAAATCAAGTGGTTTAGTCCTAACGGAAAAAATTATTATTGTTTGGCCAAGTGCGAAAAACATGGGTTCTTGAAAGGAAAAATACGAATAAAAAAGACAGAGGATGAGGGGGTTTTCGTTGTGAAAACAACCAAGCTCATATCCTCTGCCGAAGCGGACGCAATTGTTGCCCAACGGGAACGGGCAAGGGAAATCCGCAAAAATAGAAAGAAAAAATCTGAGTAATCAGTGCCCTCCGATTTTGTGGAATCAGAAATCATAATCCCGAAGTCTGGAGGGTCTTTTTGCGCGGTTTCTGCGGCGGTTTCTGCGGCGGGATCTGCCACGTTTTCGGTTCTTTCGCCAACCGCGTCTGGTGCGTGTACTGGGTTCCCTTCTGGAAAAGTGAAAATTGCGGAAGAAAGCAATCAGTATGGTCAGCAATATCAATCCACCGGCAATTCCGAGAATCCAAAGAATCACTTTGATGACATTGATAAATATAATCTTCCCGCCGGATTCCGTTTCTTCCGGAACCGGTTCTTCCTGAGTGGGAATACCGCTTTCAAAATCATAACTGGTTTTGGTGTCGGCAGCCAGGTCTACCGATGCCTCGCCAATGTAATGCCCCTGATAGGTGTAAGTAATGGTAGCGATTGCATTTTCTGCGGTGGCATTATAGGAAATGGTGGACTGGGTTTCCGAGAAGTCCACTGTTTTCGGCAGTGTGATGCAATCTTCTGTATTCAAAGAGAGAAAAGGCCTTGAACTGCCAAAAATCTCTATATCGCTGTAAAAGAAACCGGAACTGTCAACATTATACTTGGTCTCCACCGAAGACACATTTATGGTTTCAAAATTAGCGAAACCATAATCAAATAATGCGATGGTGTCGGTATACTGTCTGGGTGCGTAATCATGAAGGACAACACAGATTAATTTTACGCCGTCTTTTTCTGCGCAGGACACCAGACAGCTTTTGGCTGCGTCTGTATAACCGGTTTTACTGGCAACAAGATATTCATAGGGGTACTTCTTGCCGGGTAAAAGCTCGTTGGTGGAAGCAGCATAAATATCATCCGGCTGATCTTCCGAGGGGGGAATGTGCAACACTTTTGTGGAAGCATATTCACATAAAAGCTCGTTGGAGAAAAAGGCCCGTCCAATCATAGCAAGGTCATAAGCGGTGGTATAATGATTTTCGTCGGGCAAACCGTTGGGGTTTACAAAGTTGCTGTTCAGACAACCCAGCTCTTTGGCACGCTCATTCATAAGAGGGATAAAATCTTCCCAAGCCCCTGTTCCGGCGATGTGCTCCGCAACAGCGAAAGAGACTTCGTTTGCGGAAGCAATCAAAATAGCGTTTAACGCTTGCTCCATTGTCAGTTTTTCGCCGGCGTCAATGGCGATATGGGAACCGCCGGACGGATTGGAATGGACAGCGTGGTAGGAAAACTCTACAATCTCGTCCATACTACATCTTTCCGCGGCAATCAGTGACGTAAGAATTTTAGTGGTGCTGGCAGGATACTGTTTTGCATGGATGTCCTTGGCATAAAGGATAGCACCCGTGTTGGCATCTATCAGGATGGCGGAATCGGCGGAAATAGTCGGGCCAACGGGCCAGTTTGTAATCTGGTTTGTCTGTATGGTTTTCGCTTCCTGTCTGGCAATGATTTCATCCGCAGTCTCTGCCGCTACGGTAAGGGGCTGTGAGAAAAGGATGGAAGATGCCAAAAGAGCAGATAAAGTTAGGTTTAAAAGTCGCTTTATTTTCACTGGTTAAATAACCTTTCTTTTTTTATACATTGTTCTTAACTATCATACACTATTTTGCCCGAAAACCAAAGGGTTAAATTGCAAAATTGCATGAAATAAGGTATAATATCGTAGGACAGAAAAAGTAACTGCAAAACAGAAAGTAGGAAAAGAACGTATGCGCTTAAGAAATGTTACCGGTTCCAGGGAGGTAATCGGCGAGAGTATATATGTAGTACACGAACCGGAGGAGACAAAAGGTAAGTGGGCGGAGGTTTTTGGAAATGAAAATCCTCTTCATATTGAAATCGGTATGGGGAAAGGTCAGTTCATACATACCTTGGCAAAATGCAATCCGGATATCAATTATGTGGGAATTGAAAAATATTCCAGCGTGCTTCTCCGCGCAATTCAGAAAATGGAAGCGGAGGAATTGCCAAACCTGAAATTTATCCGTATGGATGCAGAGGATATTGAACAGGTTTTTGACAAACAGGAAGTGGACAAAATATATCTTAATTTTTCCGACCCCTGGCCAAAGGACAGGCATGCCAAGAGGCGTCTTCCCTCCAAAGAATTTTTAAATCGTTACAATATAATTTTAAAACCGGAAGGTAACTTGGAGTTTAAAACAGACAACAGACCTCTTTTTGACTTTGCTGTGGAGCAATTGCCGGAAGCCGGCTGGATAGCGGATGTTGTCACCTATGATTTGCATAGTGATGAAAAACTTATGGTTGGAAATATTATGACAGAATACGAAGAAAAATTTTCTTCTATGGGAAATCCGATTTGTAAGTATATCATTCACAGATAAAGAGATACTGATAAAAAGAACTTAGAGAATGCGGCTATGGCATTCAGAACAGGAGGAACAAATGGAATACAAATTTACGGAAGCAAATTTTCAAAGTGAGGTGCTGGAATCGGATATTCCGGTTTTAGTTGATT
The DNA here is from genome assembly GCA_964425065.1 of uncultured Lachnospiraceae bacterium. GTDB lineage: Bacteria > Bacillota > Clostridia > Lachnospirales > Lachnospiraceae > Acetatifactor. Next base: position 7,920 of record CAYRLN010000049.1, read on the forward strand.
TTTATGCAGATTGGTGCGGTCCCTGCAAAATGATGGGTCCGGTTGTGGCTGCAATGGCAGAAAAGTTTGACGGAAAAATGAAAATCGGAAAATTAAATGTGGATGATAACGGGGCAATTGCACAGAAATATCGTGTTGCAAGTATTCCTACTTTTATTATTTTCAAGGGTGGGGAACCGGTTGCAAATTATCTCGGTTCCATGAGCGCAGAGGACTTGGAAGCGAAATTAAACCAGGCACTGTAATATTGTAAGAAAATGGTGGAAAACTTGCAAATTCTGAAAAGTTTT
>CAYRLN010000050.1:0-3214 GCA_964425065.1 uncultured Lachnospiraceae bacterium
GGAAGTGTGGCTTTTGAAAGGTAAACGGTGGTAAGTGATGAAACTGGAAAGTTTGCTTAAGAAAATAGAATATACCCTTGTCTGTGGCAGCACAGAAACGGAAATAACGGAAGTCGTGTACGATTCCAGAAAAGTCAGCGGGGGCTGCCTTTTTATTTGCATTGAAGGTGCAAATTTTGATGGTCATGAGTTTGCGTCCGAAGTAGTGTCAAAGGGAGCAAAAGTATTGATTGTAAGCAAGGAGATATCCCTTTTGCCGGAACAGAAGGAAGGGGTTACGGTCGTAAGGGTAGGGGATACCAGATACGCCATGGCCTTTATTTCGGCGGCATATTTTGGGAATCCTGCAGAGAAAATGACCATAATCGGTATCACGGGAACAAAGGGGAAAACGACAACCACTTATATGGTGAAATCCATTTTGGAAAATGCAGGACGTAAAGTGGGACTGGTTGGAACCATTGAGGTGATTATAGGCGATACGCACATACAGGCCCTTAATACCACGCCCGAGTCCTATCTTTTGCAGGAATATTTCAGCCGGATGGTAGAGCAGGGATGTGATACTGTGGTGATGGAGGTGTCTTCCCAGGCACTCATGCTGCACCGCACCCAAGGCTTTGAATTTGATTACGGCATCTTTACAAATATGGAGCCGGATCATATCGGGCCAAACGAACATAGCAGTTTTGAAGAATATATGGCTTGTAAGGGGCTTTTATTTAAACAGTGTAAGGTGGGCATTGTCAATAGCGATGACAGCCATTATGAGACGGTGCTTGCGGGACACACCTGTAAGATGGAAACTTACGGATTAAAAGAAGGAGCGGACCTTCTGGCAAGTGATTTACAGCTTGTGAAAAAGCCCGGAGAATTGGGTGTTTCCTTTAAAGTGTCCGGCTTGCTTGATATGGAAGTGGAGGTGGCAACACCGGGCAGATTCAGCGTTTACAATGCGCTGACCGCCATTGCCATTTGCCGTCACTTCGGCGTGGGGGAAGAGAATATTAAGAGAGCACTTTTAAATGTGAAAGTAAAGGGCAGAATTGAGCCGGTTAAGGTTTCTGACCGGTTTACCTTATTGATTGATTATGCTCACAATGCGATGGCACTTGAGAGTTTGCTGAAGTCATTAAAGGAATATGAACCGGGCAGACTGGTATGCCTGTTCGGTTGTGGAGGAAACCGCTCTAAAATCCGCCGTTATGAGATGGGGGAAGTCAGTGGCAATCTTGCCGATTTAACCATTATTACCTCAGACAATCCCCGCTTTGAGGAGCCCCAGGATATTATCGATGATATTAAGCAGGGAATGGCGAAAACCAAAGGAGCGTATGTGGAGATTTGCGATAGAAAAGAGGCCATTGCTTATGCCATTGCCAATGGACAGCCGGAGGACATTATTGTTCTTGCAGGAAAAGGCCATGAGGACTATCAGGAAATTAAGGGAGTCAAATATCCCATGGATGAGCGGGATCTGATCCGGGATAGTCTGGCCGGCAATTAAGAAGTGCCCGAACGGAAAATCGGGTGAGAGAAAAGAAGGGAAGGAGGAAAACGGATGGAAAAGAAAGAGTACGGCGATTTATATGCCGAGGTCATTATTGATATTGCCCATGAAAAAGTGGATAGACCCTTCCAGTACCGGATTCCTCTTTCTATGCGGGATAAATTGGAAGTGGGAATGAGTGTCAACATTCCCTTTGGCAAAGGAAACACCATGCGGAAGGGATATGTTGTGGGTATTTCCGATAAAACCGACTATGATCCTGCAAAAATAAAGGATTTGCACAGCATTGCAAGCAGCGATGTGTCCGCGGAGGACAGGATGATTGCCTTAGCATCCTGGATGCGCAAGATGTATGGCGGAACCATGATACAGGCACTGAAAACGGTAATTCCGGCGAAACAGTCTGTGAAAGCATTGGAAAAAAAGACAGTAGTGCTTGGCCAAAGCAGGATGGAAGTGCAGGCCTATTATTATGAATGTGTAAAGAAAAGCAGGAAAGCCCAGGCGAGGCTTTTAAAAGAACTTCTGGAAATGGAGCGGCTGCCACAGGAACTGGTTACAAGTAAGTTAAATGTTTCCTCTAGCGTGATTAAAACCTTGGAAGAAAAAGGTGTGGTAAAGGTGGAGACGGAGAATGTTTACAGAAATCCGGTGAAACTGGAAGGTCAGAAGCAGGACGGTAAGATTTTAAGCCATGGACAGCAATATATTGTAGATGAGATTGTGAAGGACATAGATGCCCACACGCCACAAACCTATTTGATTCATGGCATTACCGGCAGTGGCAAGACGGAAGTTTACATGAAATTGATTGAGGAAGTGGTGCAAAGGGGAAAACAGGCCATTGTGCTGATTCCGGAGATTGCACTTACTTACCAGACAGTAGTACGTTTTTACAAGCGGTTTGGGGACAGGGTTTCCGTAATGAATTCTACCCTGTCGGACGGAGAAAAATATGACCAGTGCAGGCGGGCCAAGGAAGGTCATATTGACGTGATTATCGGTCCCAGGTCAGCCCTTTTTACGCCGTTTCCCAATTTGGGATTGATTGTGATTGATGAGGAACATGAAAATACTTATAAAAGCGAATCTTCGCCGAAATATCATGCCAGGGAGACGGCTGAAGAAATTGCCAGAATGAGCGGTGCCGGTATGGTACTGGGCTCGGCAACCCCGTCGCTGGAATCTTATTACAGGGCAAAACAGGGAAAATATAAGCTGTTCACCTTGAAGGAGCGGTTAACCGGTGGCTATCTGCCTATGGTGCATGTGGTAGATTTAAGGGAAGAATTAAAAAACGGGAACCGGTCTATCTTCAGTTTAAAAATGCAGGAATTGATAGAGGATAGGCTGCAAAAAGGGGAACAGATGATGCTCTTTTTAAACCGGAGAGGATATGCAGGATTTATTTCCTGCCGTGAATGTGGCCATGTGATGAAGTGTCCGCACTGTGATGTATCCCTCTCGGAACACAAAGGAGGCAGACTGGTTTGCCACTATTGCGGATATGAGGAACCGGCGGTGCGAAATTGCCCGGGGTGCGGTTCTAAGTATATATCAGGCTTCCGGGCAGGAACCCAGCAGATTGAAGAAAAACTGAAAGAGATGTACCCGGCAGCCAGAGTTCTGCGTATGGATGCAGACACTACCAAAAAGAAGGACAGTTATGAAGAGATTTTATCGGCATTCGCCAATGGGGAGGCT
>CAYRLN010000050.1:3224-8139 GCA_964425065.1 uncultured Lachnospiraceae bacterium
GCGAAAGAACCTTCCAGTTGCTTACCCAGGCTGCAGGAAGAGCGGGCAGAGGGGAAAAGCCGGGGGAGGTTGTCATTCAGACCTACCAGCCGGAACATTACAGTGTGGTACATGCGGCCAATCAGGATTATGAGTCTTTCTATGAAGAAGAAATCCTATACCGGGAAATTCCGGGTTATCCTCCGGCGGCACATATGTTGGCAGTCCAGATTTTTGCCAAAGAAGAACAGTCAGGATGGGACTTGGCAGAGGATTTGAGCAACCGGTGCAAGCAGGATGCTTTGAAGATGGAACAAGGCACGGAAACACAAGCAGAAAACCGGGAGGAGAAGGTACAGATTATCGGTCCGGCACCGGCCTCCATCGGAAAAATCAATGATGTGTTCCGGTTTGTTTTTTACATGAAGTGCAGGGATTATGATAAACTGGTGCAAATAAAGGATTATTTAGAGGAAAGAATACAAAGAATGGAATTAAAGCGGGAGTCGGTCCAGTTTGATTTTGACCCGATGAATGCTTTTTAAAGAAAGGAAAAGAAAAATGGCACTGAGGAACATTCGTGAAATGGGAGATGAAGTATTAAATAAGGAGTGTAAAGAGGTAAAAGAGATGACACCCCGTACCATGGAGTTGATTGAGGATATGATTGACACCATGTATGAGGCAAACGGTGTAGGTCTGGCGGCACCCCAGGTGGGCGTACTGAAAAGAATCGTTGTGATCGATGTAACAGGAGAAGATCTTCACGTACTCATAAACCCCAGAATTGTGGAGAGCAGCGGCGAGCAGACCGGTCAGGAGGGATGTCTGTCCGTTCCCGGAAAAAGCGGTGTTGTCACAAGACCCAATTATGTGAAAGCAGTTGCACTGGACGAAAAAATGAGACCCATTGAAATCGAAGCGACAGAACTTTTGGCGAGAGCAATCTGCCATGAACTGGATCACCTGGACGGACATCTGTATGTAGAGAAGGTGGAAGGTCCTCTTTTGGATGTCACCTATGATGACGAAGAATAAGAAACAGAAAGGCGTTTTATATGAAGATTGTATACATGGGGACCCCGGATTTTTCTGTGGGTGCGTTAGAGGCATTGATAAAAGCAGGTCATGAGATTTGTCTGGTGGTTACCCAGCCGGACAAGCCAAAGGGCAGGAGCGGGGCTGTGCAGTTCCCTCCGGTAAAGGAATGTGCCGTGAAATACGGAATTCCCGTTTTCCAGCCGGAGAGAATCAAGAAACCGGAAGCGGTTTCGGTGCTGAAAGAATGTGATGCGGATATTTATGTGGTTGCAGCTTTTGGACAACTGTTGTCACAGGAAATTTTGGACATTCCAAAGTATGGATGCATTAATATTCATGCATCCCTGTTGCCGAAATACAGAGGCGCAAGCCCTATCCAGCAGGCGGTGATTGACGGGGAAGAAAAAAGCGGCGTAACCATTATGCAAATGGAACTGGGCATGGATACCGGTGGGATTTTGTATCAGAAGGAAATAGAACTGGACCCGAAAGAGACAGGAGAGTCCCTGTTTGAAAAACTGGCGGTATTGGGCGCAGAGGCAGTCGTGGAAGTTCTTCCTTTGATAGAAGAAGGGGAGATTGAACCCATTCCACAGGAGGAATCCCAGGCAACACACGTGAAATTGATTACGAAGGCAGAAGGACTTATTGACTTTAACAAAAGCGCAGTTGTGATTGAAAGGCTGATAAGAGGAATGAATTCCTGGCCAAGTGCTTATACTTATTTAAATGGCAGGCAAGTGAAAATTTGGGATGCGGATGTATGCCTTAGTGAGCAAAAGGAATCTGCCGGTGTCGTGACAAAGGTGGAAAAGGATGCAATCTATGTGCAGACCGGAAACGGACTGCTTAAAATCAACGAGTTGCAGTTGGAAGGGAAAAAGCGCATGACGGCCCATGATTTTTTGCTTGGTTATAAACTGGAAACCGGTGAGAAATTTGGTGCGTAAAAGGAAACCCGACGTAACAACGGAGCTGTTTTCAACACGAAATGGGATATTGGAGGTGTGATTATGCCATTCGGATATTATTATGGTTACTATTTTGATCCTACGTATATATTGGTTTTAATCGGCACATTGCTTTGCCTGTGGGCAAGTGCAAAAGTAAACAGTGCCATGAATAAGTACGCCAGAGTGCGAAATGTAAGCGGACTTACGGGAGCGGAAGCCGCCAACCGGATATTGCAGTATCAGGGAATTACGGATGTGACGGTAGAATGTCAGCACAATAACAGAGGGGATCACTATGATCCCAGAACCAAGACGGTACGGCTTTCCTATGAAAATTATAACAGTGCCAGCGTAACAGCGGTAGCGGTAGCTGCCCATGAATGTGGCCATGCAGCCCAGCACAAGGAAGAGTACGGATTTTTAAAATTCAGAAGTGCCCTTGCACCCGTAGCAAACATCGGAAGCAACCTGGGCTTGCCCATCATTTTGATTGGTATTCTGTTTGGCTTTAGCCAGACCTTTATTGAAATCGGAATTTGGGCCTTTTCTCTGGGTGTCTTGTTTCAATTGATTACACTCCCGGTAGAGTTCAATGCTTCCAAGAGGGCGCTTCAGACAGTGAGCAGTTACGGAATTCTGACAGAAGAAGAAAAAACGGGAGGCAGAAAGGTGCTCAGCGCAGCGGCGTGGACTTATGTGGCAACAGCGGCAGCAGCGATTTTACAGCTTCTCAGATTGGTATTACTGTTTGGAGGAAGACGCAGGAATGACTAACGGAAAAAAACAGTTATCTTCCGGTGTAAACGGCAGGGAGATTGTACTGGATTTGCTTATGGAATGGGAAAAAGAAAAGGCGTTTTCCCACAAACTGATCCGTGATGTTTTAGATAAATATGATTACTTGAGCGGACAGGAAAAAGCCTTTATCAAGAGACTGGCGGAAGGCACCATAGAAAGGCAGATTGAACTGGATTATATTATCGATAAGGTGTCCAGCGTTCCGGTAAAAAAGATGAAACCTTTCATACGCATGCTCATGCGCATGTCAGTGTATCAGATTTTTTATATGGACAGCGTGCCGGATGCAGCGGTGGTCAGTGAGGCAGTAAAACTGGCCGGAAAAAGAAAGTTCCAAAATCTGAAAGGCTTTGTAAACGGCGTACTCAGAAACATTATAAAGCAGAGAGAAAGCATTGCTTATCCGGACCCAAACAGGGAATGGGCAAAGGCGCTTTCCGTAAAATATTCCATGCCCGTCTGGTTGGTGGAATACTGGAAAGACAGTTATGGGGAAAAGCAGACAGAAAAGATGTTACAGGGACTCATAGAGGTGCGCCCCGTGACAATCCGTTTTGCCGCCCACGTGCCGGAGAAAAAGCGTGAGGATTGGATTGCAGAAGTGCAAAAATCCGGAGCAAAGGTGGAGAAACACCCGAAACTCTCTTATGCCTTTGAACTGTACGGTGTGGAAGGTGTGGCAGCACTTCCTGGCTATGACGAAGGGCTTTTTGCAGTGCAGGACGCAAGTTCCATGATGGCGGTGGAAAATGCGGGTATAGAGCAGGGAGATTTTGTTTTGGATATCTGTGCGGCACCCGGCGGAAAGACCATGCTTGCGGCTGAAAAAGTGATGCCGCAAGGAAAAGTGCAGGCCCGGGATGTCTCCGGACAGAAGGTGTGCCAGATAGAAGAGAACATAGGACGGATGGGACTTGCCAATGTGGAAACCATGGTTTATGATGCAACCGTAAGGGACGAAAATATGGCAGGTAAGGCAGATGTGGTTATTGCAGATGTGCCCTGTTCCGGACTTGGCGTTATGGGGAAAAAACGGGACATTAAGTACCACGTTACGCCGGAAGGGCTTGAAAGTCTTTTGAAACTCCAAAAAGATATTGTGAAAAATGCAGTGACTTACGTGAAGGACGGAGGGATTCTGTTGTATAGCACCTGCACCATAAATAAAAAAGAGAATGACGAGATGGTGCAGTGGATTTGCCGGGAATACCCTTTTGAGAAAGAAATTATGACGCAGCTTTTCCCCGGGGAGGACTGTTGCGACGGATTCTTTTTTGCCAGACTGAGGAAAAAAGCATAGATTGTTTGAAATGAGGCAATGATGATAGAGAAAAAGGACATCAAGTCCATGACGCCGGAAGAACTGGTCATGGATTTGGAAGAAATGGGAGAAAAAAAGTTTCGTGCCACGCAGATTTATGACTGGATGCATGTAAAATTGGCCAGAAGTTTTGAGGAAATGACCAATCTTTCTGCCACCCTTCGGGAGAAACTTGCGGCGGAATATGAGTACACCTCTTTGAATGCGGTGAGAGTACAGGAATCTAAGATTGACGGGACAAAGAAATTTCTTTTTGAACTATGGGACGGAAACGTGGTAGAAAGTGTCTGGATGAAATATAAGCACGGTAATTCCGTGTGTATTTCCTCTCAGGTGGGCTGTCGCATGGGATGCAGGTTCTGTGCGTCTACACTGGACGGTCTTGAGCGTAATTTGAAGGCATCAGAGATGCTGGATCAGATATACGCAATCACAAGGCTTACCGGAGAGAGAGTTTCCAATGTAGTAGTAATGGGAACGGGAGAACCCATGGACAACTACGACAATCTGCTTCGATTTATAAATCTACTGACAAATGATAGAGGACTGAACATCAGTCAGAGAAACATAACCGTATCCACATGCGGAATTGTGCCGGGAATCAGAAAACTGGCAGAAGAAAAATTGCAGATTACCTTGGCATTGTCCTTACATGCGGTCAATGATACCAAACGAAGAGAACTGATGCCCATTGCAAATAAATACAGCATTGCGGAACTTATGGACGCGTGTGCATATTATTTTGAAAAAACCGGACGACGGATTACTTTTGAATACAGTCTGGTGGGCGGTGTAAATGACACAAACGAGGATGCGGAAGGAC
>CAYRLN010000051.1:0-2758 GCA_964425065.1 uncultured Lachnospiraceae bacterium
TGAAGTCGGTAAACGTCACGATCTGCCCGTCATTCGCGTTATGAACGACGACGGTCCATTGTAAAAGAGATGACAGATTTACTCTGCCTGGACTTAGTGGAAAAAAATTTAGTGACCAATTCCATTTCCCTGTATGTCGGATATATCAAAAACACCATCGACAGCGTAAACAGCTCCGTCACCATGTCCGTCACCACCAATTCAGTCCGCATTATTACCAAATACATGACTGAATTGTATGAATGCATTGTAAATCCGGACGTTCCTATCAAACGATTTAATATATCCTTCAATAATCTGGCGGATGAGGCTTACGAGCAATACGATTTATTTACCAATCCCGCCGAACCGGAAAAGGACCGCAAAATTCAAAATGCAGTTTTAGATATTAAAAAGAAATTTGGAAAAAACGCCATTCTGAAAGGAATGGATTTGCAGGCAAACGCAACGACCATAGAACGCAACAGACAGATAGGAGGGCATAAAAGTGGCATATAGGGAAAGAGTGAGCAGGGCAAAACAGTTTGTACCCTTTGATGCTCTGAAGGGATTTCGGGAAGCATTGGCTGAAAAGGAGCGTATACTGGTAGACAAAATTGACCTCTCTGAAGAAGCTCTGGAAGAACTGGACCGCAAACTTCATAATCTCATTCCCGGTGAAATGATTTCTGTAGTCTATTTTCACAATGACGAATATGTAAAAATTACCGGCATTTTTGTAAAAGTGTGTGAGAGTGACCGCACTATGCAGGTTGTTAACACGAAGATACCTTTGGACGATATTAGGGAAATAAATTATCCCCAATAAAAATACCCGGATATTTTTCCTATCCGGGTATCTTGTCGTATTTATAACACTTTCGATAAAAACTCTTTCGCACGGTCTGTCTTGGGGTTCGCAAAGAACTCCTTCGGATCACCGCTTTCACAAATTACACCGTCATCCATAAAAAGAAGTCGGTTTGCCACCTCTCTGGCAAAGCCCATCTCATGGGTAACCACAATCATGGTCATGCCCTCTTCAGCAAGAGCACGCATCAAATCCAGAACTTCTCCAACCATTTCAGGGTCTAAAGCACTGGTAGGCTCATCAAACAAAATCACGTCCGGATTCATCGCCAAAGCCCTTACAATCGCCACACGCTGTTTCTGTCCGCCGGACAAGGTTGCAGGATACACATCTGCTTTCTCTTCCAGACCAATCCGACTCAATAAATCCAGTGCCTGCTTTTGGGCCTCTTCTTTGATTTGGGCCTTTGTGGTTGTAATAGGAATAAGTTCTTGTTTCTTATCGGCTTTCTTGAAAAGATTACTAAACTTAATCCGGCAATTTTTTCGCTTTGCCTTTTTTAAGTCCTGTAAGCGTACATGAACCGGCGCCAGCATAATATTTTGAATAACCGTCTTATTGTTAAACAGATTAAAATGCTGGAATACCATTCCCATGTGACGTCTGTGAACGTTGATATCTACAGACATATCCGCAATGTCTACTCCATTGAAGATAATCTGTCCCGCAGTGGGATCTTCCATACAGTTTAGGCAACGAAGGAAAGTACTTTTTCCGGAGCCGGAGGGACCGATAACCGCAACGATATCGCCTTTATTTACAGTAAGGTCGACTCCCTTCAAAACTTCCACATTGCCAAAGTTCTTTTTCAGATTAATTACGTCTATCACTCTTACGCAGGCTCCTTTCCATTATCTTTATTCCCAAACTGATAATTAATACTATCACTACATAGATAATTGCCATTGCCAGATAAGGTACCATGAATTCGTAACTGTTTGTACCAATCAGGTTGAATGCTACGTACAAATCGGCTGCACCTACAAAGCTGACAACGGAGGTTTCTTTAATAAGGGCAATAAACTCATTACCAAGGGTAGGCAGGATATTTTTCACTGCCTGGGGAATTACAATTTTGATCATGGTAGTAAAGAAACTAAGTCCCACAGCGCGTCCTGCTTCCATCTGACCGGAGTCCACAGACAAAATACCTGCTCGCATCATTTCAGATATATAAGCACCACTGTTCAGACCGAATACTAAAACAGATACCTCCACACCTGTCATCTTAATTCCCATAATAGGCAACAGCACATAGTAAAAAATCAGTAACTGTACAACAATAGGTGTCCCTCTGAAAAGTCCTACGTAAAAACCGCAAATACCGTTTAAAACCTTGGGTAAGGTTTTATATTTGGGCATCACCCGCACAGAAGCGATAACAGTACCGATGAGAGTACCGATAATTAAGCCCAACACGGCGATAAGCAGCGTATTCTGCAAGCCTTCCAAAACTTGAACATATCCGTTTTTATTTATTAATATATCAAAAAATTTCTCTACCTTGCGGTCAAAATTTGCCATTCCTTTTTTCCTTTAACTTAGAATTCGTTAACTGCTACCGTGATTGCTGCTGCAGGAGCAGAGTCAATAACTACGTAATTGATGTTTCCGTTAATCAAATCCTGTACAGCAAGGGAACCATTTTTGTAACCTGTGCAAGTTACAGCATATCCTGCAAATCCCCAATCTTTATCGCCTTGTACATAGAACTGACCTGTAGTACCATTCTGTACACCGATTTTAACACTGCTGTCAAAACCATTCAAAATAGCTTCAACGGAAGCTACATCTGTGCAACCGTCAAAGGTTGTGTCATCTGCTGCCACAATCAGTTTCTGGGATGCATTATAGTAAGAATTTGTAAAGTTTACATATTCTTTTCTGTCTTCCCTTACAGTCAGACCT
>CAYRLN010000051.1:2768-8102 GCA_964425065.1 uncultured Lachnospiraceae bacterium
ATCACATTTCTGCTGACCAACTGCTAAACATACCGCATCAAAGTCCATGTGCTGGATAACCAGTTCTTTTCCAAGATACTCAGCCAGTGCTGCTGCAATCTCCATATCAATACCATAGAAACTGTCACCACCATCTGTATACTCAAAGGGCTCAAAAGCGGCATTTGTTGCCACTACAAGCTGGTCTTTGCTCTCGTCCAGCTCAGCGGATTTCACTGCAACGGGTGTTCCATCGCCAAAGTAATGATTACAGATTTCTTCAAAAGTACCGTCTTCCATAATTTTTGCAATGAATTCATTTGTTTTTTCCAGAAGTTCAGGCTGGTTTTTATCTACACCAAATGCATATTCTTCCTGAGTCAAATCGATTTCGATAACTTTAACTTTCTCTGCGGAAGAATCTGAACTGCCGCAACCAACAAGAGTAGCTGCTGCCATAACAAGGGCAAGTGCTGTTGCTAATAACTTTTTCATAATTTTTCTCTCCTTGAATAAATATTCAGTGCCTGGGCACACATAGTCATAGTATATTTTTTAATTTAATATGTCAACCTTTTTGTGATTAATCCGCCATATACCATTGTTTTGGAATGGTTTTGCATTCCATGAAAAAATTAATATTGTGTCCGGCAACCCGCTTTGTCACTTCATAAATTCTCTTTGCATCGCATAAAATACATTCTGCATTTCCAAATTTTACTTTCCTTGCAGCCCCGGTTTCAAAATAACCTTCCATTAAAACATCAAAACTCTCGGAAATATGGTCTGTGGTAGGATTATAATGACGGTGCATTTCTACCGTTTTCCAGTTGCCATCCGGCATCTTCACCTCAAAAGGCACCTTTCTTTCGGTTAATCTCTCCGGTACATCCAGCATTTCTTCCACCGCATGAATAAAAGTATTTCTGGCATGGCTCACACCGATTAGAAGAATTTTTGCCTCAATATCCAAAAGCCGGCCCCAGCACCCCTTAGGGTCACAGGGCGTAGAGAGATTTTCTTCTCCTTTTATATATTCCTCTGCGCCCGGTCCATAGGCGGCAATGCTGTGAGTAGGATGAAAAGAGCGGAAGACTTGCTTCCGCTCCATAAATAAATTCGGGATAATTCCTACGCATGCAGGCTCCGTCTTTGGATCAAAGCGGTTGTATTCTTCATTCATCTGTTTCCATGTATGAGTTGGCGTCATGAAAAGACCGCTGGAGAAATGCTCCATAAATATATCTATCACTGTCTCTGCGCCGCCTTCCACCTCTCCAATGGCTTTCATGGAAGAATGAACCATCACCGCATCGGTAGACTTAAGTCCCATGGTATTTAATTGTTGTTTCAGTTCTTCTTTTGTAAAACCCTGCATCTGCGTATCTCCATTCTCTCTATGCAAGTTCTCCCTCCGGATCTTTTGCATAAAGAACCTTAAGTATAATGGGCGTACAGATACTGGATACAACAATAAGCAAAATAACTGCCGTGAAATATTCCGGTGCAATCATTCCTACAGAAAGGCCTTTCTGGGCAACAATCAGTGCCACCTCACCGCGGGTCATCATTCCCACACCGATTTTCAGACAATCTTTACCTCTGAATCTAAGCAATTTTGCCATAAGTCCGCAACCAATAATTTTAGAAACCAGACCTACCATTACAAAACATACCGAAAACAAAAGCAGGCTTCCGTTTACATTGTCCAAACTGGTTTTTAAACCGATACTGGCAAAGAAAACCGGTCCGAACAGCATGTAAGAATTGATGTCCATCTTTTCTGCAATGTATTCGGAATCTCTGCTGGAGCAAAGAATAATTCCCGCTACATATGCACCGGTGATATCTGCAATTCCGAAAAATTCCTCTGCAATAAATGCGAAACTAAAACAAAGAGCTAATCCGATAATAGGAATACGTCTTGTATGGGGGTATCTGTTATCCACCCTTTTAAATACCTTATATATAATATAACCTACACCGATGGCAAATACAAAGAATAAAATGGTACTTAGAACAACTTCACCGGGATTTGAATCCGGATTCTTAAATCCGATTACAAACGTTAACACAATAATACCGATAATATCATCGATAATAGCGGCACTTAAAATGGTTGTACCGATTTTCCCCTTTAATTTTCCCAATTCCTTCAATGTCTGTACTGTGATACTTACAGAGGTGGCAGTCAAAATAACTCCCACAAACACCGCGGTGTAAAACTCGTCAGAACCCCAAGGTGCCACACCATAAAATCCCATGTACAATAAAGTTCCGCAAACCAGTGGAACAAACACACCTGCGCAGGCAATGGCCAAAGCCATTGGACCTGTTTTGAACAAATCCTTTAAATTAGTTTCCAAGCCGGCAGAAAACATAAGCAAAACCACACCGATTTCTGCCATCTGCACCAAAAAGTCTGTCTGCTGAACCAATCCTAACGCGCTGGGGCCAATCAAAATACCGGCAATAATTTCACCTACTACCTGAGGTGCTTTTAACTTTCTGGCTACCAGACCAAAAAACTTTGCGAATACAATAATAATTGCCAAATCCCAAAAAACACCATATACGGTTTCCATTTTTATTCCTTCTTTCACTACATTATGTAAAAAAACCCTCGAAAGGTTGTTATCCGAGGCATATTATAGCACCAAAGAAAATTTGCCGAAATCAACAGATTGCACAGATTTTTAAAAAATTTTATTAATTCTTAGTAGATTTTTAAGATTTTCAAATTAAGAGTTACCCTGATGAGCAGCCGACAAAAAAAGAGCGGAACTCGAGTTCCGCTCTTCATTGTCTACTGACTAATCAATTTTACTGCTGATTCCATGTATAATTTATGGTTGCTGTAACATCAGCTCCGCCAATCCACCACTGCTGTACCTGTCCTGTTGTACCGGAAGCATACAAAATAGGAACTGTTACGGTATAAGGTGTATCTAATGTATCAATCTGAGGGTTCTGCCATGTTGCAGTTGCATCATTATAACCGATACAACCTCCAAACCAGCCGCCTGTAGAAGATAAAGTTACTGTCACATCAACAGTGTCACCAACTTGTGCATCAGGGAAAAGTGCATTTAAATCAAATTCGTAGGATTCATAATTTCCATTTTCGTTTACATCAAAGGTATACGAGGTTGTCTGAGTATTGCTACTTGCTGAAGAATCTGTTGCCGGTGTAGCACCATTTGTATAAACATCCCAAGTGATTCTGTAACTTACACCGTTTCCTTTGGAAAGACACATCTTCAACGCATATTCTTTATCGCCGTTAGAACCGAGAAGCACATCCGTCACATTATATGTTCTTGCAGATGCATCATTCTGTACCCAAGTGGTTGCACTATTATATCCAAGGAAGAAATCTGTTTCGCCATTAAATACGATAGATGTAACGGTTGCGGGATCAACGTCACCGATCAACTCTGCCAATGTAAGTTCTCTTTCTGTCCACCAGCTTGCATCTGCCATATCAACATATCCTGAATGAGATGCATTTGCATTTCCTGCATAAGGATCTCTTGCAGGTTCCTCTTCTTCTGCTGCTGCACCGGGAACTCTATAGTCGATTGCTTTTTCAACTGTGATAGATTTGATACCTAACTGTGTACCACCCATCCACCAAATCTGGAACTGGAAACAATCCTGAAAAGGTGTAATGAAGAGTTCCAATGTACACTTGTTGTCTGAATCAGAACTAAACTCGTTCGGTTGCCATGCCCAGTTGTTTACACAAACACCCATGCAACCGCCGAACGGTCCGTTACTTTCCATCTCAACTGTGATATACATAGTTGTTCCGGGGTTACAGCCAAGGCAGTAATCATTGGGATAAATACCGATTGTTGTAGGCTCTGTAAGCAAATACAGGTAATCGCCTTCCAAATCCTTAGGTGCTTCCAAAACGATTTCTTCTGCGCCTTCAACCTTCGGTGCATCTTCTGCGCTGGAAACTGTCAGGGAAATAATCTTACCGCCGTTCCATGCGCCCAGTTTAATGAAACTGATTACGGAACTGTCTGTAATGCCCATTGTTTTCTTAAATTCTGCTACTGTCATGGATGCAACCATAGTATCGGTAGCATTGGTTTCAGATGCTGACAAACTGGGACCATCTTTCCATACATCATCAATGGTTGCACCCCAGCCGAGTACACCCCAGCCCGCATTTGCTTCTACGGTACATGTGTACACTACGGTGATAACATCATCGTCAGCGGCTTTGGTAAGCCAACTTGCATCATTTGACTCGTAAGAAACATTTGTATCACCTTCAAAAATAAGGGTACCGGTTGTTTCTTCACAAAGTTCAACGTCAGATTCAGCAACAGGATCTAAAGGTAATGTCAAATCCCTGGCAATAACAGGTGCCTTCATACCAAATGCAAGACAAGCAGCCATAGCAAGTGCTAAACCTTTTGTGAAAAGTCCTTTTCTTTTCATTTTGTAATCCTCCCATTCATTTTTTGCACGAATCTTGATTTCATTTCCGGATAAAATCAAATCGTGCCCCTCTGTATATAACATTCTACTCTTATATTAAATTTATGTCAAACGTTTAAGTAAAAATAAACAATATTTTTTTCTTTTTTGAGGTGTTGATTGTTACATGTGTGGGCACATTTCATATTTTTGCGCATGCTTTTTTGGTTAAATCGTACAAATTTGCCACATTATCGAACCAAAACACAACTTTTTACCTAATAAAAAAAGATTGTATACCTTGCGCATATTGCACAAAAATACAATCTTTTTAAGTTAATTTTTTCGAAACATAACTGCTGCATTTATTCAATTACTTTATGCTTTAGCCATTTTCCGCTCTTAAGCCTCGTGCCAAAGAAAATTCCCCGCATAATCCAATCAGTGAACATACCAATCCAGACTGCGATAGGACCCATATCAAATTGTCTCACGAGGAATACGCAAAGGGCAACCCGGCACACCCACATACTGATTACTGCCGTTACCATAGTATATTTTACGTCTCCGCCGGCACGCAGGGCAGCCACAAAGGTAAAGGATGGAACCCAAATAAAAGGTTTTACCAAAACAATGATTGTTATTAACGAATTACATATCTGTGCACTTTCTGCTTCCATTCCCGCCAGGAAGGTAATCGGTCTAACAAGTACTCCCACTATTACGCAACTGGCAACCAAAATAAACCATGCCCATATGGACATTTTCTTTACATAGTATTTTGCCTCGTCTTTACGTCCTGCCCCGATACACTGTCCCACCACCGTAGTCAGAGCCACACCAACGGAAGAAGCCGCCACACTCTGTAAGCCTTCCAAAGTGTTTGTCATGGCCTGTCCTGCAATAGCCGCGGTACCCATG
>CAYRLN010000052.1:0-2814 GCA_964425065.1 uncultured Lachnospiraceae bacterium
CATCAGGTCATCGTTTTCGTACTGGATGGAAGAAGTCAGGATAGACATCTTAGCACAGTATTTCTTGAAGTTCTCAGGAAGTCTTGTGGACCAAAGAACTGTCAGGTTAGGTTCGGGTGAAGCACCGAGGTTTGTCAAAGTGTGGAGATAACGGAAGGACATCTTGGAAACAAGGTGACGACCGTCAACACCAACACCTGCAAGAGATTCGGTTACCCATACAGGGTCACCTGCGAAAATCTGGTTGTACTCAGGTGTACGAGCAAATTTGATGCAACGCAGTTTCATGATGAAGTGGTCTACAAATTCCTGGATTTCTGTTTCTGTGAATGTGCCGTTTGCAAGGTCTCTTTCAGCATAAACATCAAGGAATGTGGAAGTACGTCCGAGGGACATAGCAGCACCATTCTGCTCTTTAACTGCACACAGATATCCGAAGTAAGTAGCCTGGATAGCTTCTTTTACGTTTGTAGCGGGTTTGGAAATATCGCAACCATAGGAAGCAGCCATTTCTTTCATCATCTTCAGAGCAACGATCTGCTCGGAGATTTCTTCGCGAAGACGGATAACGTCGTCGGTCATAACTTTTCCTGTGGAGTCTTTCTGCTCAAGTTTGTCTTCGATCAGTCTGTCAATACCGTACAGAGCAACACGTCTGTAGTCGCCGATGATACGTCCACGGCCATATGCATCAGGAAGACCTGTGATGATGTGGGAAGAACGGCAAGCTCTCATCTCGTCGTTGTAAGCATCGAAACAACCTGCGTTGTGTGTTTTTCTGTGTGTGGAGAAGAATTCGCTGATTTCAGCGTCAACTTCATATCCGTTATCGGAGCAAGCTTTCTCAGCCATTCTGATACCGCCGTAAGGCTGCAGAGAACGTTTGAAAGGCTTGTCAGTCTGGAAACCTACGATAGTTTCTTTGTCTTTGTCAAGGTATCCGGGACCGTGAGAAGTGATAGTAGAAACAACTTTAGTGTCCATATCGAGAACACCGCCTGCTTCACGCTCTTTCTTCTGCAGTTCAAGTACCATGTTCCATAAATCTTTTGTGTTCTGTGTAGCTTCGGCTAAGAAGGACTCATCACCGTCATAAGGGTGGTAGTTTTTCTGAATGAAATCACGTACGTTGATTTCACTTTCCCATTTGCCGCCTACAAAATCTTTCCATTCTGGTCTCATTTTGAAATAGCCTCCTATTATGATTTGAATTAGGTTGATTATTAGTAAATAAATTTTGCTAATCCTATGAGACAATTATATGAAAAAGGGGTATAAACGTCAAGGCAGTGCAATGTACTTTTTTGGGTACAAATAGCGGATTTAACCAGTGTTTGGGAAAAAATACAATACAAAATCATGGTCAGGAATACTTGTCAAGAAAGCGGGAAAGTATTATACTATGAAAGTGTCTCGGGGGAAGAAACCGCCGGACACAGGATAATATAAATAAAAAACGCAGGAGGTTATAGATATGGCAGAGATTACCAAAGAAATGACTATTGGAGAAATTTTAAGAACAAAACCGGAGGTTGCTCCGATTCTTTTGGAGATGGGAATGCATTGTCTGGGTTGTCCATCCGCACAGATGGAGTCTTTGGAGCAGGCTGCAATGGTTCACGGAATGGACATTGATGTGCTTATGGGTAAGATTAACGAACTGTAATATCAAACAAGAAAACGGCTTTCGTCTGTGGGACGAAGGCCGTTTTTGTTAGTCTGCTAATTCATTTTTGACAGAGATTTCAGTGCATTGTCTGCAATCAGGGGTAAGAAGTGTTCTTCCAGATAAGAACGGCTCGCCTGATGCATTTTTCTGGGAATTCCATATTCGGAAAGCACATTGCACATGCGGTTGAATTCACCGGCGGTGTGGGTTCCCTTTGAGAGAACCAAAAGGTAAGTGTTTTCCTGCTCGTCTTTGTAAAGCGCATTTTCGGAATGAACGCTTTCTGCCAAAAGGCCGGAGAGACGAATCAGTTTATTCAAAGAATCGAAGGCAAAGATTCTGGTCAAATCCCCATCGGTTTCGGAAACCGGTTCGGTATTTCTTTGTGTGTCATTTGCGGGTTTGTTTTCTGTTTCGTTAATTGCCCGTTTTGTTTCATGAATTTTCTTGAAAAGGTCAAGAACTTCGTCGGCACTGCCGGAAAGCGTATCAATCATATCCTCCAAGTCTTTTTCGGAATCATCGTGTACAGAGGGGGCAAATTTGGAAAAACGGGTATCCAATTCCTCAGGGTCCTCTACTTTTGTGATGATGAGTACAATACACTCGGAGTTAATGGGGATTGCTTCTATCATGAGCGGGATATCTTCCGCTTCAAAACCAAATTCGAAAGAGGCTTGCTGCATCATGTCACGAAACAGGTTTTTGGCTTTTTCACTGCCGTAGGCCAGTTCGCTGATTTTTAATTCCCGGTTTGCCAAATCTTCGCGGGTTAGTGTGCAGCGAATTTGATTTTCGTTTACTTTTTCTATTTTCATATTATCACGTCCTTACTGTTCAGATACTGCAATGACACTGTTTTATGACTGAAATCCTTGTAAAATCTGAATAAAAGTATATTATACTTTTTCTGCTTTTAAGTCAATATCAGCGCGTCAGTTTAACAATTTTTAATATATTATCCTCAGAAAAAGATATTTTTACTTGAAAAAACGATTAGAGTGCTATATAATCACTTCAAGAGATGCCTTCGGTAATCGGTACAAGAAGGAGGCACTGTTCATAATATTATATTCTTAAGTTTTCAAAAGTGTTTTAAGCAAAATCTATTTGGATCTAAAAATTCTCATTCTTAATATATTATT
>CAYRLN010000052.1:2824-8018 GCA_964425065.1 uncultured Lachnospiraceae bacterium
AATGTAAATTTTAACGTTTTAATTCAATTCATAGTGGTAAATTGTGTACAGCTGCGGGTGTCTCTATATATTATACCCAATATATCACGACTTCTTCTTTTTGGAGGGTAAATATTGCGTGAAAGGAGGTTTTCATATTGTGTAAAAGCGAAGAACAGATTCTGCAAGAGAACAAGACTTTGCAGGAGAATCTGGAAGTCATGAACAGAAACGGCATTGCGCTTTTCCTGGAGGGCGAACCAGCCACACCGGTAGAAATTGCCGGTAAATGCGTTCAGGAAGACAGTTGTTATATGGCGGATTATGTGATTGATGACAGGGGTTACCTGACCGAAGTGCGGTATGATAAAGTTACCCACTGGAAATAGTAAGGTGGCATGTCAGTGCCGGGCGGAGAGCGAAGTGATAAAGGAGTGCCTCTCTTGGCGGATGCTTTCCGCCCAACTATGAAATTATGAAAGTGTCTGTTTAAGACAATTTTAAGGGTAAATTGTCAAATTTAGTAATGACGTTAGCACAATAGTTTGTTATAATAGGGACGATTGGAAAGGAGCAAAACGATGAAAAAAACGGTTACGGTTGTGCTGGCGGTTGTCCTTATAGCAGTGATTGCCTGGTTTACTTTTGGAAAGCAGGTTGTTGATAAATATTCTTATTCAGATGAAAGAGCAAATTTATATGAGTACTTCAGCCTCGAGAAAGAGGATGAAGTGGCTGTTATTTTACAAAACGAGGTTATAGAAGAAAAAGCGCTTCTTCTGGACGGTGTGTGCTATTTTGATTTGGATACAGTGCATAAGTATTTCAATGAAAGATTCTACGTGGATGAAACGGAAGAATTGATTTTGTATACTACTCCGACGGAAATTATCAGAACGGTTTCCGGAACAAGTGTATATAACAGGGGTGGAGAGGATATGGAGACCGGTCACAGACTGACTCTCGCAAAAGTGTCCGGAGAAGATACGGTTTATTATATATCAATTGATTATATTAAAGAATTTACAAATTTATCCTATGAATTTTTTGCAGATCCGAACCGTTTGCAGATTTATACCCAGTGGACAGAACAAACGGTGGCTGATGTGGCCGCGGACAACGCTGTGCGTAAACTCGGCGGAATTAAAAGCCCGATTATTTGCGATGTAAAAGCCGGGGATGTGGTTGTTGTCCTGGAAAAAATGGAGACATGGTGTAAAGTGAAAACATCGGATGGCTTCATGGGATATATCGAGAATAAAATATTGGAAAATGAACGCAAAGAGACAGCGGAGCCGGTGACGGATTATGAGATTCCCGAATATACGAGCCTGACAAAGGATTATAAGATAGCCCTTGGCTGGCATGCGGTATCGGGATATGCGGGAAATGAGAAACTGGATGAATTGGTTTCCGTGGCAAGCGCAATGAATGTAATAGCACCAACCTGGTTTAGTCTTTGCGATAACGAAGGAAACTTTCAGAGTTTTGCCCAGCAGTCTTATGTGGACAGAGCCCATGAACTCGGTCTGGAGGTTTGGGGTGTGCTGGACAATTTTAATTACCGGTTAAATAACGGGGTGGCAGTGGATTCTTCGAAGATTTTTTCGTCTACCACCACCAGAGCAAAGTTGATTGCTGGTTTGATTGAAGAAGCACAAAAATACGGTTTGGACGGAATCAATGTAGACCTGGAAGAGATTGATGCATCTTATGGGGAGGATTATGTTCAGTTTATGAGAGAAATGTCCATTGCATGCCGTGAGGCGGGACTGGTTCTCTCGGTTGATATACCGGTTCCCTTCTATTACAACTCCTATTACGATTTTGCAGAGCTTGGGGCGGTAACGGATTATGTCATTATCATGGGATATGATGAGCATGGTGTCGGCAGCAGTACGGCGGGCTCTGTGGCATCTTTGAATTATGTAACACAGGGACTTATTAATACAACACAAATGGTAGCCTCAGAAAAAGTCATCAACGCCTTGCCTTTTTACACGCGCTTATGGGCTACGGAAGGGGTCAATGTAAGCAGCCGTGCTTATGGAATGACAGCGGTGAAAGGACTAATCTCCGACTATGGTATGACGGTTGTATGGGATGAAGAAACCAATCAGAACTACGCCAGTGTAGAAAAAGACGGAGTGAAATACGAGATGTGGATTGAAGATACCACGTCTGTTTTAGCAAAAGTAAATGTGATGAAAAAATACAATCTCGGCGGTGTGGCCGCGTGGAGATTGGGCTTTGAAAAGTCTGACATATGGGAAATTATCTCTGCATATATATTGCAATAAAAAGGTGACGGACTGTATATATAATGTCAGAAAGACAAGAAAAGAAATTTTCGCTGTTGTTAAAAATTTTACTGTTTCTGTCGGCGTTTTATCTGGCTTTTTTGATTGCGCGCCGTGACAGTGGCGTGGATGTTACTTCCAAAGACGTGAGCAATAAGAATATGCCGGTCGTAGTGATTGACGCCGGGCACGGAGGAATAGATCCGGGAAAAGTCGGAATTAACGATGCTTTGGAAAAAGATATAAATCTGCAGATTGCAGGTATATTAAAAATGTTTTTAGAGGCAAATGATATACAGGTTGTTATGACAAGAGAGAGCGATGAAGGGCTGTATGATCAGGATGCATCCAATAAAAAAGTGCAGGATATGAAGCAGAGAATCGCCTTGATAGAGGAATGCGACCCCTTGGTTGTGGTAAGCATTCATCAGAACAGTTATCAGGAGGAATATGTTAGCGGCCCACAGGTGTTTTATTACACCGGCAGTGAAGAAGGGCAGGCCTTAGCGGGAAAAATACAAAATCAACTGGTGGAGGACCTGCAACCGGAGAGCGAGCGTCAGATTAAGGCCAATGACAGTTATTACCTTTTAAAGAAAACGGCGAAACCCATAGTGATAGTAGAATGCGGTTTTTTGTCAAACAGCAAAGAGGCTGAAATGCTTACCACATCTTCGTATCAGGAGAAAGTAGCATGGGCAATACACATGGGTGTGCTTCAATATATTAACGAGAAGGAACAGGATGAAAACAAGGTTAGTTACAATAACTGAAATAGAGAAAGATAAGGAACTTTTGGAGGAAGCGGGAGCGATACTGCAAAACGGAGGTTTGGTTGCGTTTCCCACGGAGACCGTGTATGGACTCGGCGGGGACGCGTTGAACCCACAGTCTTCTCAAAAGATATATACGGCAAAAGGACGCCCTTCGGATAATCCGTTGATTGTGCATATATGCAAGTGGGAAGCTCTTTGTTCTATCGTGGAAGAAATTCCGGAAAGCGCAAAAAAACTGGCCGATCGGTTTTGGCCGGGGCCTCTTACCATGATTATGAAAAAATCAGAAAAAGTGCCTTATGAGACGACCGGTGGTTTGGACACGGTGGCAGTGAGGATGCCGGACAATCCGATTGCCCTGGCGCTTATTGAGGCGGCCGGAGGATATGTGGCGGCACCCAGTGCAAATCTTTCGGGCAAACCCAGTCCTACGTTGGCGAAATATGTCATGGAGGATATGGATGGAAGGATAGAGATGGTTTTAGATGGCGGAGTTCTCGGTATTGGGTTGGAGTCCACCATTGTGGATTTGACAGGAGAGAAGCCGGAAATACTGAGGCCGGGATATGTTACACGGGAGATGTTGGAGGAAGTGCTGGGAGAGGTAGATACCGATGCTACCATTCTCTCGGGAGACAGCAAGGAAGCCCCCAAGGCACCGGGAATGAAATACAGGCACTATGCCCCGACCGGGGAATTGACCATCGTAAGCGGAGAGCGGGGGAAGGTTGCTGAGTGGATTAACGGACGGTTGGCAAATGCGGCAGAGCAGGGAAGGCGTACCGGTGTCATTTGTACGGAAGAGACAAAAGACCTTTACAAAGCAGATTTTATAAAAAGTGCGGGAAAACGTGAAGATGAGGCCAAAATAGCCAGGGAGTTATATCGTATCTTAAGAGAGTTTGATGATGAAAAGGTGGAAATAATGTATTCGGAAGCTTTTGACACGGCGGGTATGGGACAAGCCATAATGAACCGTTTGCTAAAAGCGGCTGGACATCATGTGGAATATGTATAAAATAAAATTAAGAGATAAAAACGGAAAGGAAAAGAAAATGATAGCAATCGGATGTGATCACGGCGGATATGATTTAAAAGTGGAGGTAGTAAAGTATTTGGAAGAGAAAGGGCTGGAATACAAGGATTTCGGCTGTATGGATAAAACTTCCGTAGACTATCCCATATATGGACATGCAGTGGCAGAAGCGGTAGCAAACGGAGAATGTGAGAAAGGGATTGTTATTTGCACTACCGGAATCGGAATTTCCATTGCTGCCAACAAGGTAAAAGGAATCCGTTGTGCTCTTTGCAGCGATACTTTATCTGCAAAAATGACAAGGCTGCATAACGATGCCAATGTTCTTGCATTGGGCGGTGGTATGGTAGGAACAAACCTGGCTTTGGACATAGTGGAAACTTTCTTGAACACTCCTTTTTCTGAGGAGGAGAAGCATCAGAGAAGAGTAAACCTTTTGGTATAAGATAGGCCAAAAAGAGAAAAGTAAAAAATACAAAAGAATTTGGGAGGTAGCAAAAATGGCAAAGGTAGTAGTTATGGATCATCCGTTGATTCAGCACAAAATCGGTTATATCAGAAGAAAGGAGACCGGAACGAAGGATTTCAGACAGACAATCGGTGAAATAGCAATGTTAATCTGCTATGAGGCAACCAGAGATTTGCCCCTCAGCGACGTGCAGATTGAAACTCCTATTTGTGAGACTACGGTACAGGAACTCAAAGGAAAGAAAATGGCAATCGTTCCTATTTTAAGAGCGGGACTTGGCATGGTTGATGGTGTACTCGAACTGATTCCCGCAGCTAAGGTGGGCCACATTGGTCTTTACAGAGATCCGGAAACTTTGGAACCCGTGGAATATTATTGCAAACTACCTGCAGATTGTGATGAAAGAGAAGTTTTTGTGGTGGATCCCATGCTGGCAACCGGCGGTTCTTCTGTGGCTGCTATCCAGATGTTAAAAGACAAAGGTTGTAAGAAAATTCATTTCATGTGTATCATTGCGGCACCTGAAGGTGTGGCAAGAATGCAGGAGGCACATCCGGATGTGGACATGTATATCGGTGCGATGGATGAGAAGTTGAATGACCATGGTTACATCGTTCCCGGCCTCGGTGATGCC